>DATMAH010000125.1:0-10111 GCA_035583735.1 Dehalococcoidia bacterium | reverse complement strand
TTGCGGCCCGCCGGCGACGAGCGCGCCGACGTGCGGGCGGTGCGGCCCGCGCGGCCACGGCCACCGTTCCGCGAGCCCGAGGCGCGCTTGCGGGCGGCCGCCGGACGCGTGCCCTGCTCCATCAGCTCCATCTTCCGCTGCTCCAGCTCCATCCCCAGCTCCTGGAGCATCTCACGGCCGAGTTCCGCCGCCTTCGGCAGCATCTCGCCCTCTTCCTCGCGGATGTGATGGCGCACGTTCTCGGCCAGCACCATGAACTTGGCGTCGTAGTTCTTGTTGGAGGGCTGCATGCCGGCGATCTCTTCCATGATCAGGTCGGCGACGTGGTGCTCCTCCTCGGCCTCGTTCATCAGCTCGCCGGCGTCGGTGTGCTTGCGGACGGCCGGGTAGAGGATCTCCTCCTCGATGATCGCGTGGACTTGCAACTCCTGCAGGCACTGCTGGACGATCTGCCGCTTGCGGTTGCGGTCGTCGGTGTTCTCGAACTCCTTGAACAAGTCCTGGACGCGCCGGTGGTCCTCGCGGATCAGGCTCAGGGCATCGGCCATGTGTCTCTCCTCCTGGTTGCGATGCTGGCATGCGTTTCGTACGTCATGCGGAGTATGCGTGCGCGCGGGTTGCATCCCGATAAACGAAGCGATGACGCATGTGCAAAAGCACATACGTCATCGCGATCGCGATCACGGGAGTTGAGCGGCGGTGCGGACGCTGCGCGCCTCACCTACGCGCGCCGGCTGCGCGGCGCACCGCCCGTTGCATCCTGGTCGATCTCGCCGCGCCAGGCGCCGGTCTCGGATCCGCGCTCCTCGATGAACTCCTTGAAGCGCTTGAGGTCTCCCTCGACGCGGCGGGAGACGAACCCGAGCTTGTCGCCCACGGTCTCGACGAGGCCCTCGGGGCGGTACTCCATCTGCAGCATCACGCGGGTCCTGTTCGGCTCCAGCTTGTGGAAGGTCACGACGCCGGCGTTCAGCGCGCCGTCCTCGCTGGTCCACGCGATGCGCTGGTCTGGCGTCTGCTCCGTGATGCGCGCGTCCCACTCCTCCTGCTTCCCGCCGATCTCCGCCTTCCAGTGCAGGCGGTCGTCCGTGACCTGCCGCACCTCGGCGACGCCTTCCATGAAGCGCGGGAACTCCTCGAACTGCGTCCACTGGTTGTAGGCGGTGCGCACCGGCACCTCGACGTCGATCGACTTCTCAACTGCGGCCATGGGGTCTCCTCTCTAGTCCTGTGCAGCGCTTGTGGCTAGACCTCGTGCGCGTGGCGGCCGTGGCCGGTCGCGATGTTGTACGTGGAGCTGACGATCGCGAAGATCAGCAGCCCGCCGACGAAGTACACGATGAAGGCGATGAGCGACGCCGGCTCGAAGACGCCGCCGGTGTCCTCGACCGTCTTGTTGGCGAGGTCGAACATGCCGAAGAACGGCTTCACCCAGAAGTCGCTGTGCCGGTAGAGGCGTTCGACGATCTCGCTGTCCGGGTTGGCATCGGCAAGCAGCGCCAGAAAGCGCCCGCCGACCAGCACGAGAATGGCGGCCCACGCGAGGCCAAGCAGTAGTCCGATGAGTCCTCGTAGCATTGTCCTTCTCCTTTCCTCCTGCTGTCACTATGCGATGAGCGTCATTACAAAGCGGTTAGGGCGGGCGGAGGCGAGGCTGCGGCTTCGATGTCAGCGATGAGATGACAAGAGCCGGGCGTGATGCCCGGCCCTCGTGCGTTGACGCCGGTGTAATGACGGACGCGGCGCAGTCAATACCAGCGTCCGCTGCGCGATCCGGTGACGAGGTTGACGATGAGGATCGCCAGCGCGGCCACCAGCAGCAGCCAGACGAAGGCGCCCCAGTTCACCGCGAACCCCACCAGCCACAGCACCAGCAGCACCAGGAACAACACCCAGAGCAACGACACCATCGGTCACCTCCTCGTGGACCATCCGCGGCCGCTCCGGCCGCGTCCCTCGTCTTCTTCCTCGGCGCAGCTATCCTTGCTGGCCGCGATGTCCGACCCGCTCGCCCTGCGTGGAGCTGCGCGCCTCGAGCGAGATATTCGCCGGCCGCGTCTCCTCCGCCGACGGCAGGTTCACGACGAGCACGCCGTTGTTGTAGGTGACGTTCGCGCGCTCGCCGTCGACGGGCTCTGGCAGTTGCAGCTCGCGGTGGTACGGCCCCGGGTTCCACTCGTCGACGAGCACGTCCTTCTCGTCCTTCAGCGTGCCGCGCAGCTCGCCGTGGACCGTCACGCGCGGCCCGTCCTGCACCTCCACCGCGATGTCCTGCGGCTCGAGCCCGGGCATGGGCACCGCGACGACGACGCGGCCTTCGCTGCGGTAGACCTTCGCCGGCACTTCCTGCATCTGCACGCTGCGGTTCGCTGCGGTCATGGTCGGCTCCTCTCTCTTCGTTACGTGACAAGCGTAGGCGGGGCGGCCAAACGCGGCGGTACGCGCGAGGCGCTCCCGCTTGCAACGCGCTAACAGACGCAGCCGGCTCGCGGGGGAGGATGGCTGCGGTCGCAACTGACCTGTAACCGCAGGACAGCCGAACAACGCATCGCAGCAACGGCCGCGCGCGCATGATTGAGCGGTCAGGAGGGGCACATGCCTACGGTTGAGAAAGAGCTCGTGGTGATGGCGCCGGCCGACACCGTCTACCAGGTGTGGCGCAACTTCGAGCACTTCCCGGACTTCATGCAGAACGTCGAAGAGGTGCGCGACCTCGGCGGCGGCCGCTCGCACTGGCGCGCGAAGGGGCCGCTGGGCCAGGCGGCGGAGTGGGACGCCGAGGTCGTCGTCGACGAGGCTGGCCATGCGATCGGCTGGCGCTCGGTGGACTCGCCGGACGCATCGGTGCGCACGGAGGGGCTGGTGCTGTTCCAGCCGGAGGGCGAGGCGACGCGGCTGCGCGTGCGGCTGGGCTACGAGCCGGCGGCCGGCGGCGTCGCAAACGTCGTCGCGGCGATCTTCGCCAACCCGGAGAAGCAGGTCGAGGAGGACCTGGCGCGCTTCAAGGAAGGCATGGAGCGCGGTGCGCAGTACGCGCAGTCGTCACGCATCGTCCGCGAGGGGGACGCGCTGGAGGATGCGCCGCCGCAAAGCCAGGAGGCCGCCATGGCATACGGAGAAGCGGAAGAACGAGACGAGAGCCAGGTGGTGGGGAGGCGCCCGCGCATGCCGGCGAACGACGCCGAGACGCCGCTGGGGCCGGGGATGCCGGACGACCCGCAGCACGGGCCGACGACGACGAGCACGCCGGGCGGCACCCTCGGCGCGCCGACGGAAGCCGACCTCAAGCGCAACCAGCAGTCGATCTCGGAGCGGACGGACACGCGCGGCGCGTAACCGCAACGAGCGGCGCACCCCAATCGTAGGGTCGCGGCGGGGCCCTCTCGGCTCGGTGTAGCGCGAGGAAGTGGCGGCGTGCCGGCGCGCCCGCTACTCGCCGCGTCGGCGCGTCAGCACCTTGAAGAAGCGCGTCGCCCCGCGCCCGCCGGACTTGATGCCGACGATCTCGGTATCCGACAGGTCCGGGCTGGTGGTGAGGTGGCGCTGCACGAGGCGCCCCACCGGCTGCGCTGCAATCACCGCCAGCATCGACGCCATGATGACGTTGGGCATGCGCTCGCCGCGGCTGTTGCCGCTGCCCAGCGCGACCATTGACGCGATGCCGGCGAGCGCGCCCGCGACGGCGAGGTTGGTGCCGCAGAGCGGAGAGACGGCGAGATGGCCCTCGCCGGACTTCAGCCGCGCCAGCGCCTCGTCCGTGGACTCCTCCAGCAGCTCCTGCGGGATATTGGCGTAGAGGTAGTAGCCGTCGCGCGTCGCGCGGCCGACGACGCGGATATCGCGGCCGAGGCGCCGCAGCAGTACGCTGATCGTCGCGTGCTCCAGGGCGTGGTTGCGGCGTACGGTCCCGACGATGTCTCCGAGCATGCACCCTCCCGCGCCGGACGGCGCTCCGTTATGGAAGTATATCGGCGTGCGGCGGCCCGTCCCGCCTCCTCGCTGCGCCCGGCCACTCTCGCACGCCGGTGTCGAGCGCCGCATGGAAGCCGCGAACGACCAGCGACCAGCGATCAGGAGCCCAACATGCAGGTGAAGCTCGAACAGCTATCCGTGCCGACGCGCGGCATCGGCCACTTTGCCGAGATCACGCGCGAGGTCGACGAGTGCGTGCGCCGCAGCGGCGTGCGCGAGGGTATCGCGCTGGTGCGCAGCCGCCACACGACGGCGGCGATCACGTGCAACGAGCCGGACCCGCGCCTGCACGAAGACATGCGCGACGCCGTCTACGA
Organism: Dehalococcoidia bacterium; assembly: GCA_035583735.1. Lineage (GTDB taxonomy): Bacteria > Chloroflexota > Dehalococcoidia > DSTF01 > JACRBR01 > DATMAH01. Next base: position 5,822 of record DATMAH010000125.1, on the reverse strand, counting down.
AATGTTCCCCACGTCCCGCCGCTACCGCCACATCGAGGAGGGCGCCGAGAACGCCGTCGCGCATCTCGCCACGGCGATGCTCTTCGGCGAGGCGACGTGGCTCCCCGTCCGCGCCGGACGGCTGGACCTCGGCACCTGGCAGCACGTCTACCTGGTGGAGCTGTACGAGCCGCGCCGCCGCCAGGTGGATGTGGCGGTGCTGGGGGAGTGAGTGCTTCGACCAATCAGGTTGCGGCCTCGCCGGCGTCCTCGTCGCCGTCCAGGATCCGTGCCACCTCGTCGTCGCTGAGCGACCCGTCACGCATGAGCGCCTCCGTTGCGCGGGCGAAGTCCCTCGTCGCGCGCATCTTCCGCTTCATCATCACGTCCGTGACGCGCGCCTTCGCGTGGAACATGTCGTGCCGGTCCGCGGCGGTGTGCGCCATCGACGCGTTCGGCGCGAAGCCGTACCGCCCTGCCTGCGACCACGCCTCGATGCCCTCGCCGAAGAAGGTGAACGTCCAGTTGCCACGCGCCTGCCGCTCCTCGATGAGCGCCTTCACCCGCTCGGCCGTCCACGCTCGCGACGCGTTCTCCATGCCGTCCGTGTTGGTGATGACGACGTACCGGTGCGCCGGATTGTCGTTGATGGCGGAGACGGTCATGCCGACGGCGTCGAGCAGGGCGGTGTTGCCGCGCACGCTGTAGTGCTCGGGCGTCATCGTGGGGACGTCCGCGAGCGGCACGTCGTTCCACACCAGGTCGATCTGCTGGTCGAACCGCACGTAGCTGATGCCGACCACGCCGCCCTCTGAGGTCCGGCGGAGGTCGCCGACGTAGCTGTTGACGCCGCCGATGACGTCGCCCTCCTTGCCGCCCATCGAGCCGGAGCGGTCGAGGATGAAGATGACGTGCGTCACATCATCGCCTGCGACGGTTGCGGCGACCCCGGCGGCCGACTCAAGCGCCTGTGTTCGTGCTTCGATCTCTCGGTTCATGTGTGCTCCCTTCCTATGGTTGCTTAGTGCGGCCCTCGTCTTCTCTATACGGACTCGGTGCGACAGAACCTGTCGCTTCACGGTGTGATCTGTCTCGCTGGCGCGTGGACAACGTTGTGCCTCAGATCGAGAAGTGGGCCGGCGGGGGCGCCGGCCCTGCGCCGGGCCGTGCACGACCAGAGGGGCGGCCCCGGTGTGGGCGCCGCCCCTCTCGAACTCGAACGCTTGCTTCGGGGGTTACACCTCGCGGTATTCGCCTTCGACGGTGCCCTCTTCGGCGGGGCCTTCGCCCTCGGCGCCGGGCCCCCCGCCCGGGGCGCCGCCGTCCGGGCCGCCGCCCGCGCCGTACACCGCCTGGCCGATCTTCTGCATCGACTCCGACAGCTCGTTCATGGCGGAGCGGATGCCGTCGGCGTTGCCGGACTGGAGCTGCGAGCGCACGGCCGCCACCTTGCCCTCGACCTCGCTCTTGAGGTCGGCCGGGACCTTGTCGGCGTTGTCGCGCACGGTCTTCTCGGCCGTGTAGGCCAGGCTGTCGGCCTGGTTGCGCAGCTCGATCTCCTCGCGGCGGAGGCGGTCCTCCTCGGCGTGCGCTTCCGCTTCGGCGCGCAGCCGCTCCACCTCGTCCTGGGAGAGGCCGCCGCCGGCGGTGATGGTGATCTTCTGCTCCTTGCCCGTCGCCTTGTCGCGCGCGGAGACGTTGAGGATGCCGTTGGCGTCGAGGTCGAACGTCACCTCGATCTGCGGGACGCCGCGCGGCGCCGGCAGGATGCCGTCGAGGATGAAGCGGCCGAGCGACTTATTGTCGGCCGCCATCGCGCGCTCGCCCTGCAGCACGTGGATCTCCACCGACGGCTGGTTGTCGGCGGCGGTCGAGAAGATCTGGCTTTTGCTCGTCGGGATCGTCGTGTTGCGCGGGATGAGCGGCGTCGACACGCCGCCGAGCGTCTCGATGCCGAGCGTCAGCGGCGTGACGTCGAGCAGCAGGACGTCGCGCACCTCGCCCTTCAGCACGCCCGCCTGGATCGCCGCGCCGATGGCGACGACCTCGTCCGGGTTGACTCCCTTGTGCGGCTCCTTGCCGAAGAACTGGCGCACCTTCTCCTGCACCAGCGGCATGCGCGTCTGCCCGCCGACGAGCACCACCTCGTCGATCTGCGCCGCCGTGACGCCGGCGTCCTGCAGGGCCGCCTTCACCGGCTCGAGCGTGCGCTCCACCAGCTCGCCGACGAGCTGCTCCAGCCTGGCGCGCGTGACCGTGATCGCCATGTGCTTCGGGCCGGAGGCGTCGGCGGTGATGAACGGCAGGTTGACCTCCGTCTGCTGGGCGGACGAGAGCTCGATCTTCGCCTTCTCCGCGGCCTCCTTGAGGCGCTGGAGCGCCATGCGGTCCTGCTTGAGGTCGATGCCCTGGTCGCGCTTGAACTCGTCGACCAGGAAGTCGATGAGGCGCTGGTCGAAGTCGTCGCCGCCGAGGTGCGTGTCGCCGTTGGTCGACTTCACCTGGAAGGTGCCCTCGCCGATCTCGAGGATGGAGATGTCGAAGGTGCCGCCGCCCAGGTCGTAGACGGCGATGATCTCCTCGTTCTTCTTGTCGAGGCCGTAGGCGAGCGCGGCGGCGGTGGGCTCGTTGATGATGCGCAGGACGTCGAGGCCGGCGATGCGGCCGGCGTCCTTCGTCGCCTGGCGCTGCTGGTCGTTGAAGTAGGCGGGGACGGTGATCACCGCCTCGCTGACGGTCTCGCCGAGGTAGGCCTCGGCGTCGGCCTTCAGCTTCTGCAGGATCATCGCGGAGATCTCCGGCGGTGAGTAGCTGCGGCCGCCCATCAGCACCTGCGCGTCGCCGTTGGGGGCGCGCTCGATCTTGTAGCCCATGAGCTTGATATCGCGCTGGACCTCCGGGTCCTCGAACTTGCGGCCCATGAGGCGCTTGACGGAGTAGACGGTGTTCTCCGGGTTGGTCACCGCCTGCCGTTTGGCGACGGTGCCGACGAGGCGCTCGCCGCTCTTGCTGATGGCGACGACGGACGGCGTGATGCGGCCGCCCTCGCTGTTGGTGATGACGGTGGGCTCGCCGCCCTCCATGACAGCGACGACGCTGTTCGTGGTCCCGAGGTCGATGCCGATTACCTTTGCCATGTCAGTTCCTCTCCTTCAGGATGTCGTCTTCGCATTCGGGCCGGCTGGCCTTCTCGGTGAGCTCGCGGAGCGCGGCCTCCGTCAGCCGCTCGATGCGCTCCAGCTCCTCGAGCGACGCCTGTCGCGCGTCGACGGCGGCGTCGAAGCTCACCTCCACCTCGCCGGGCGCCACCGGCTGCCGGGCGAGCAGCCGCTCGCGCGCCTCGCGCGCCTTGCGCTGCGCGTTCCGCACGGCGTCCCAGATGTAGTCCGGGTAGATCACTCGTCCCGTCATTGTGCCTCCAGCTCCTTCACTTCACCCTCACCCGACCCGACGACGACCATGGCCGGCCGGATGACGCGGTCGCCCAGCCGGTAGCCCTTCTGGACGACGGCGATGACCTTGCCTTCGTCGCCGGGCCCCTGGCTCACCGCCTCGTGCTGCGCCGGGTCGAACATGCGCCCGTCCGCCTCGATCTCCTGCACGCCGGCCATGTCCAGCACCGCCTGGAACTTGCGGTGGATGAGCCGTATGCCATCGACCCACGTCAGCCCGGCCAGGTGCGCGTCGACGGTGTTCAGCGCGCGCTCCAGGTCGTCCATGATCGGCAGCAGGTTGATGACGAGCGCGGCGTTCGCCAGGCGCGCCGTCTCGGAGCGCTCCTCTTCGACGCGGCGCTTGTAGTTCTGGAAGTCGGCCGCGGACCGTTGCCACGACGCGTAGAAGGACTGCGCCTTCTCGCGCTCCTCCTCGAGCTGGGCGCGCAGGCCGTCGACGCTGTCTCCGCCGGCGTGGCGGCCGGCGTCGGCGCCGCCGGACTGGCCGGTGTCTCGCGCTTCCGTGGTCTCGTTCTCGCGCTCTGTCGTCATGTCTGCCTCCATCTCGTCTGCGTGTGTATCTGCGTGCCGGCGCCGGCTACGTGGCCGGGGCGTCGTCGCGCGGCGGCGGCGCGTCGTCCTCGTAGTAGGTGCGCAGCATCTCGCCCATGAGCTGCGAGAGGAAGCGCACGGTGGAGATGGTCTGCGGATAGCGCATGCGCGTCGGCCCCAGCACGGCGATGGCGCCGCTCATGCCGTCGGGGTTGCCGTAGCGGCTCAGCACGACGCTGTAGTCGTGCATCTGGTCCTGCTCGTTCTCGGCGCCGATCATCACCGTGACGCCGTCCTCGGGCATCTCGCGGAAGGGGAGCAGCCGCGAGAGGTTGCGCTGCTCCAGCACGTCCAGCAGGTTCAGCATCTTGTCCGCGCTGGCGAACTCCGGCTTCTGCAGCACGTTGCGCACGCCGTCGAGGTAGGCGTCGTCGTAGGTGCCGCGGTCCGCCGATTCCATCATCTCCCGGATGGCGTTGGCGACGTGCCACTCGAGCTGCGTGAGCTGCACCTGCGAGCGGCGGATGTCGGCGGCGGAGAGGCCGGCGAACGCCTGGTTGAGGTGGTTAGACATCGCCGTGAGCTGCTCCTGGTCGACCGGCTCCGGGAAGATGAGCACCTGCTGCTTGACGCGCGCCTGCTGCATCACCAGCACCATCAGCGCCGATGTGTCCTGGATGCTCACCAGTTCGATGCGCTTGAGGCGCGACTCCGGCGACTGCGGCACGGTCACCACGGCGGCGTTCTCGACCGCGCGGGCGAGCACCGCTGCCGCGAGGTGGATCCACTCCTCCTCGTCGCGGCCTGCCTGGTGGAACTGGTGGCGGATGGTCTGCTTCACCTCCCAGGGCAGGTCGCGCTCCTGCATCAGCGCCTCGACGTAGTAGCGGTAGCCCTTGTCGGAGGGCACGCGGCCAGCCGAGGTGTGCGGGTGGGTGATGAAGCCATCCTCCTCCAGCCGGGCCATCTCGTTGCGGATGGTCGCCGAGGAGACCGAGAGGTTGTACCGCGAGCGGATGGCCTCCGAGCCCACAGGGACGGCCGAGTCGACGTACTCGCTGATGATGAGGCTGAGGATGCGCGCGCGGCGCTCGCTACTGTCCATGGCACCTCGTTAGCACTCTCGGACGGAGAGTGCCACCCACACGCCAAAGTGTAGCGGGTTGCGCCAAATCGTATCAAGGTTGGCGGGGCCGCCTGTCTCGTGCGAGTAGCCTGTGCGGGCTACGGCGCCGGCCGCGCCAGGTCGCCGTATCGGACCCGCAGCTCGGCCAGGTCCGCTTCCGTCAGCTCCGTCGGGCAGTCGGCGGAGACCTGCGGCGCCATCATCGCCGGCGGCTCCAGGTGGCCGATGCCCAGCAGGTGGCCGACCTCGTGGATCAGCGTACTGGCGACGCACGCCTCGGTACGGAACGGCGGCGGCGGGGAGCGGTCGATGGTGACGCGGGCGCGCGTGATGCGCACGGGGTCATCGGGGTCGCAGCCCGACTCGCACTCCTCGTACCGGACCTCCGTGACGCCGGCCTCGAACGTGCCGGCCGGCACGTCGGCGCCGCTCAGGTCGCCCCAGCCGACGCGGTTGCCGGTGCCATCGGGCGGGCAGGCGTCGATGCGCTGTGCGGGCACGCCCCAGACGCCGAACGCCAGCTCCGTCAGCGCGACGAACTGCTCGGCGGAGACGTAGCCATCGCCCGGGTTCTCGATGCAGTAGAGGATGGGGAAGAGCGTCCAGCGGCGCAGCCCGAGCGGGTTGGGTGGCAGGGACGGCGTCGCCGTCGGGCGGGGCGTCGCCGAGGCGGCGGGCGGCGGAGTGGCGGCAGGCGGCGTCGGCGTGGCCTCCGGCGCGGACGCCGGCCG
>DATMAH010000124.1:0-4258 GCA_035583735.1 Dehalococcoidia bacterium | reverse complement strand
CGTCTCCCGGCTGCGCCGCGCCGCGCGGCGGCTGTCCGAGCACCGGCCGCCCGACATGACGCCCGCCGACTTCGCCGCCGACCTGCGCTTCCTCGCGCTGTTCGACGAAGGCGACGCGGGCGGCACGATCCTGGACGCCGGAGCGCTGTCGCGGCTGCTGGAGGATGTCGGCGTGAAGCCGCGGCGGCGCCGCAACCGTGCGCCGGGCCGCATCGTGCCCTTTCGCCCGCGTACGACGGGGAGCGGGCGATGACGTCGATCCTCCGGCGCATCTTCGGCAGAGACGAAGCCGACGGCGATCGCGATTACCCGATACGTCTCGTGTTCGCCCTCGGGAACCCCGGCCCCGAGTACGCCGGTAACCGCCGCAACGTCGGCTTCTGGGTAGTGGACCGCCTGGCGAAGAAGCACGGGCTGGAGTTCAGCCGCAAGACCGGTGCGTACGCCCTCGCGGAGGGCGAGATCGCCGGGCGCCGCGTCGCCATCGCGAAGACACGCACCTTCAACAACGACAGCGGGAAAGCCGTGATGGCGCTGATCAACACGCTGCGCCTCGACGACGCGCGCGAGCTGTTGGTGGTATCAGACCACCTGGACCTGCCGACCGGCAAGGTGCGCATTCGCCGCAAGGGCGGCGGCGGCGGGCAAAAGGGCATCGCCGACATCATCGCGCGCACCCGCACGGAGGCCTTCCCGCGCGTCCGCATCGGCATTGGCCGGCCCGTGGTCAACGGCGAGCCGTCGTGGGAGCCGGAGCACGTCGCCGCCTGGGTGCTGAGCGACCCCGAGGGCGAGGAGAAGGCGGCGCTGGAGGCGGCGGTCGACCGAGCGGTCGAGGCGATCGAGTGCGCGATCAGGGACGGCGTCGATGCCGCGATGAACCGCTACAACCGCGACCCCGGCGCCTCCCATGCGCAGACGCAGCGTGAGCGAGCGCCCGATGCAGGGGGCGAGGAGTAGGATGGCGCGCCTGCTCGCGCTGGTCGTCGTCGTCGGAGCGATCGTCGCGCTGGCGTCGGTGGTGCGCGGGGCGACGTGCGGCTGCGGCGGCCAGGCGCTGCCGTACACGGCGATCGCGGCCGGTGCGGGCGCGCTGGCGCTGCTTGCCGCCGGCGCGTACCTCATCATCGGCACGCGTACTGCTCGCCGCTGAGTTACACTGCATGCGACGGAAGGGGCTGATCGCGCGATCAGCCCCGATTCGCGTTGTCCGCGAGGATCGATGGACCTTTCCGCGCTGCTTCCGCTCATCGACGAGGCCGTTGCGCTCGACCGCCTCCGCGGCCGTCTGCGGGCGGAGCGTAGCGTGATGGCCGGCGTCGCCGATGGCGCGAAGGCCGCCGTCCTCGCGGCGCTGGCCCGGGACGGCGCGCGGCCCATGCTCGTCATCACGCCCCGGCCCCAGCACGCGGACGCGCTGGCGGACGAGCTGCGCGCGTGGCTCGGCCCTCAGTCGTCGCGCGTGGCCGGCTTTCCGGAGCGGGACGCGCTGCCCTACGAGCGCCTGTCGCCCGACCCTGACGATGTCGCCGGCCGGCTGGCCGCTCTCGAGGCGCTGTCGTCCGGCTCGGGCGCGATCGTCGTCGCCAGTGTGGCGGCCGTCGCGCAGCGGACGCTCACGGCGGACGAACTCCGGCGGGCGAGCGCGCGCGTCGAGCGCGGCGGGCGGCTACGCCAGGACGAGCTGATGGCAGCGCTCGCGCAGGGCGGTTACCGCATCGGACCACAGGTGACCGCGCCGGGCGAGGCGAGCCGCCGCGGCGGCATCGTCGACGTCTGGCCGCCGGCCGAGCCGCAGCCCCTCCGCATCGAGTTCTTCGGCGACGAGGTCGAGAGCGTGCGGGCGTTCGATGCCGCGACGCAGCGTTCGACGGGCGCTCGCGACGCCGTCAGCATCGGCCCCGCACGCGAGCTGATCGCGGACGCCGCGCGCATGCGACGGCTCGCCGAGCGCATGCAGCCGCACAGCCTGCACGGCGGACAGCGCGAGCGCATCGACCACGACATCGCCATGCTGCGCGAGGGGGCGGCGTTCCCCGGGGATGACATCTACACGTCGTTCCTCACCGAGGGCACGCTGCTCGACCACCTGCCGGATGACGCGCTCGTCGTCGTCGACGAGCCAGCCGACGTGGCGGCGACGCAGCAGGAACGCGACGAACAGGCGCACGAAGCCCGGCGCGAGCTGGAGCTGCGCGGCGAGCTCCCGCACGGCATGCCGGAGCCGCACGTGCGGTGGGACGAACTGCGTGAGGCGATCGAGGGGCTGCCGCATCGGCTGCAGCTCTCGCGCTGGGCCGTCGGCGAGGAGGATGCGCCCGATGCCGGGGCGGCGCTGCGTCTGCCCTTCGGCCCGGCGGCGGCCTACGGTGGACGCCTGCGCGTCCTCGCCGATGAGCTGACGCAGACGCTGCGCCGCCGGCAGCAGGTCGTCATCGTCTCCACGCAGTCGCGAAGGCTCGCGCAGCTCCTCGAGGAGCACGACGTCTTCGCCCGTGTGGCCGACGACGCGTCCGGCGTCGAGGTGGGGCGCGGCGGGCTGACGGTGCTGAACGGCGCGCTGCCCCACGGCTGGACCGCCGGCGGCGATGCGGGCGGCCTGACGCTGCTTACCGACGCCGAAGTCTTCGGCTTCAGCAAGCAGCGCCGCGCGCCGCCTCGGCGCGGGTCCTCGCGTCAGACGTTCCTCGCGGAGCTGGTGCCGGGCGACTTCGTCGTCCACATCGAGCACGGCATCGCGAAGTTCGCGGGCCTCGTCCGCAAGGGCGGCGAGGGCGCCGAGCGCGAGTACCTGGAACTGCAGTACGCCGAGGGCGACCGGCTCTACGTGCCGGTGGAGCAGGTCGACCGCGTGAGCCGCTACGTCGGGCCGAGCGAGCACCGGCCATCGCTCACGCGGCTCGGGTCGCAGGAGTGGCCGCGCGCGAAGGCGCGTGTGCGTCGCGCGGTGCAGATCCTCGCGAAGGACCTGCTGGAGCTCTACGCGAAGCGCGAGGTGGCGCCCGGCCACGCCTTCCCCCCGGACAGCGCGTGGCAGACGGAGCTGGAGGCGTCGTTCCCCTACGTCGAGACGGCCGACCAGGCCGCCGCCATCCGCGACGTGAAGCGCGACATGGAGAGCGAGCGCCCGATGGACCGCCTGGTCTGCGGCGACGTCGGCTACGGCAAGACGGAGGTGGCCGTGCGCGCCGCGTTCAAGGCCGTGATGGACGGGCGCCAGGTCGCGGTGCTGGTGCCGACGACGGTGCTGGCACAGCAGCACTACACGACGTTCCAGCGCCGTCTCGCCGGATTTCCCGTGAAGGTGGAGATGCTGTCGCGCTTCCGCAGCGACGCCGAGCAGCGGAAGATCGTCGCCGGCCTTGCGGGCGGCAGCGTCGACATCGTCATCGGCACGCACCGGCTGCTGCAGAAGGACGTGTCGTTCAAGGACCTCGGCCTCGTCGTCATCGACGAGGAGCAGCGGTTCGGCGTCGGCCACAAGGAGCGCCTGAAGCGGATGCGTGCGGAGGTCGACGTCCTGACGCTTACGGCGACGCCCATCCCCCGCACGCTGAATATGGCCCTGACCGGCATTCGCGACATGAGCACGATCGAGACGCCGCCGGAGGAGCGCCTGCCGATCAAGACCTACGTCACGGAATTCGATGACCACCTGGTGCGCGAGGCCATCGTCCGCGAGATGGAGCGCGGCGGACAGGTGTACTTCGTCCACAACCGTGTCCACAACATCGAGCTGGTGGCGCGCCACCTGCGCGAGATCGTGCCCGAGGCGGAGATCCTCATCGGGCACGGCCAGATGCCGGAGGAGCAGCTCGAGCGCGTGATGCTGCGCTTCACCGAGGGCGAGGCCGACGTCCTCGTCTGCACGACGATCATCGAGTCGGGCCTGGACATCCCGAATGTCAACACCATCATCATCAACAACGCCGACCGCTTCGGGCTGGCGCAGCTCTACCAGCTCCGCGGCCGCGTCGGCCGCGGCGCCGCGCGCGCCTACGCCTACCTGCTGTACGAGAAGCACCGCGCGCTGAGCGAGGTGGCGCAGAAGCGCCTGCAGACCATCTTCGAGGCGACAGAGCTGGGCGCTGGCTTCCAGATCGCCCTGCGCGACCTGGAGATCCGCGGCGCCGGCAACCTCCTCGGCGCCGAGCAGAGCGGCCAGATCGGCGCCGTCGGCTTCGACCTGTACACGCGCCTGCTCGCCGACGCCGTCGAGGGGCTGAAGGCACTCGCCCGCGGCGAGGAGCCGCCTCCC
>DATMAH010000123.1:0-5627 GCA_035583735.1 Dehalococcoidia bacterium | reverse complement strand
GGGCGACGGCGTGGTCGTCGCGCACGTGTGGGTGGAGCCGGGAGACGAGGGCCCGGCGACGGTGACGGTGACACAGAACGGCATGTCGGTTGCGGCGCCGTTCCAGGTGTATGGCGTCCCGGCGTCGATCACGTTCGAGTTCGTGGGGCAGGACTTCGTGGCGACGGGCTCGACGCCGCCACAGGCCGCCGGCGGGCCGCCGCTGCAGACAGCGTGCGACGTAGAGCCGCTCTCCGCCGCTACGACGGGCGTCAGCTCGCCCCAGAAGACGATCGTCATCATGCGGGTACGTGACGCACTCGGCAATGCACTCACGGGTAGCGTCGTCCTCCTGTCTCCGGCATGGGATACCTTCGCAGACGACCCCGCCTGGGATCTGACACCCCAGGGTGCAGCCGCGCTGCCCATCTCGCCCGGGTTCGACCTGGGCGCGGCGGGCGCCGGATTCCCGCAGGTCATCTGCGGCGGTGACGTGCCGGGCCCTCTTACGCTTTCCGCCGATCTCCATCCCTCTTTCGATCCGATCGCGCCGGACATCGACACGACGTTTACGGTGCCGGTGTTCGAGCTTCCGGACGACGACCGCGACTACGTGACGGACGGCGCGGACAACTGCCCCGGCGTGGCGAACACCGGGCAGGAGAACGCCGACGCGGATCTCGTCGTCCAGTCGCCGCCGCGGGCGTTCAACGACCTGACCTGGCCGAACTCCGACGTGGCCGGCGACGCGTGCGACGACGACGATGACAACGACGGACTGCCCGACAGCGCCGAGGCCGCGGGAGCACCGTGCGCGTCGGCCTCGGGGTCAACAAACCCGCTACTGCTGGACAGCGACGGCGACCGGTACGCCGACGGCGCCGAGTGCATGCTGTCGAGCGACCCGGCGTCGGCGACATCGACGCCGGCCGCGCCCGCGGTGGACAGCGACGACGACCTTTTGGGCGACGCGTTTGAGGTGCTGCTTGGCACGGATCCGAACGACCCGGACGGCGACGGTGACGGGCTTCGCGACGGCTTGGAGGTGTTGTTCTACGGCAGCGACCCGCTGGCGGGGGACAGCGAGGGCGACGGGTGCGACGACGCGCGGGAGGCGGTGTCGCTCGACAGCAATCGCGTGGTCGGCGCCTCCGACCTTGGGCTAATCGCGAGCGCGTTCGGCGCGTATAACACCGCCGAGAGATGGCGCTGGAACGCTGACGTCGACAAGAACGGCGTGGTCGGCGCGGCCGACCTGGGGCTCGCGGCGGCCGTGTTCGGGCGGTGCGGGGCCACCGGCTGATCGGGCCGAATGGACGCTATCTCCAGGCGGGGGGCGTCGCTATACTGGCGCGCGGAACGCACTCCGCAGAGCTACTCCGGCCCGGGCGCGCTCGGGCCGTCTTTACGCCCGGCTGCAGCGGCAACGCGACGCTGATTCTCGATCCAGGAGGTGGACTTGGCACGCAAGAAGGTGACCGTCATCGGCGGCGGCATGACGGGCGGCGCGATCGCGCAGCGGCTCGTCGAGAAGGGGATCGCGGACGTCGTGATCCAGGACGACCCGCAGTTCGCGGGGACGCTGCACCACGGCAAAGCGCTGGACATGATGCAGTCGGCATCGTGGGAGGGCTTCTCGACGCGCATCTGGGCGACGGACGGCTGGGACGACACGGCGGGCTCCGACGTGGTGGTGTGCACGGCGGGGGCGCCGCGCAAGCCGGGGATGAGCCGGGAGGACCTGCTGAACGGCAACGCCGAGATCGTGCGGTCGAAGATCAGGGAGGCGGCGAAGGCCTCGCCGGATGCCGTGATCATCATGTTCGCGAACCCGATGGACGCGATGTGCCACGTGGCGCTGGAGACGTCGGGGTTCCCGCGCGAGCGGGTGATCGGGCAGGGCGGCGCACTGGACACGGCGCGCTACCGGGCGTTCCTGGCGATGGAGACGGGCGTCTCGGTGCGGGACGTGCACGCGTACGTGCTGGGCGGCCACACGGACACGACGATGGTGCCGATCGTCTCGCAGGCGCGCATCGGCGGGCTGCCGCTGACGTCGCTGCTGTCGCAGGACAAGGTCGACGCCATCGTGGCGCGGACGATGCGCGGCGGCGCGGAGATCGGCGAGCTGATGAAGGTGTCGAGCGCGTACTACGCGCCATCGTCGGCGACGGTAGAGATGGTGGAGGCGATCCTGCTCGACCAGCGGCGGCTGATCCCGTCGGCGGTGTTGTGCAAGGGCGAGTACGGCATCAACGACGTGTTCTGCGGCGTGATGTGCGAACTGGGCGAGGGCGGCCTGCGGCGGACGCTGGAGATGCCGGTGAGCGACGATGAGGCGGAGAAGATCCGCGTGGCGGCGAAGGCGACGCAGGACCTGATCGCGCTGTTGCAGTAGCTATGCGTGCGCGGACGCCCGCGCGGGAGACGAGACGAGGTGGGACGATGACGGCTGACACGAGGGTGCGGGTGCGCGAGGTACACGTCGACGAGATCGCGAAGGCGGTGGAGCAGCTCTGCCAGACGGCGACGCACGAGCTGCCGGAGGACGTCGTCGCCGGTCTGCGCAGGGCGCACGAGACCGAGAAGTCGCCGCTGGCGAAGCAGGTGCTGGTGGAGATCCTCGAGAACGTCGACATCTCGAAGCGGGAGCTGATCCCGCTGTGCCAGGACACGGGCACGACGGTGGTGATGCTGGACATCGGGCAGGACGTGCACCTCGTCGGCGGGTCGCTGCAGGAGGCGGTCAACCGCGGCGTCGGGAAGGGGTACACGGAGGGCTACCTGCGGGCGTCGATGGTGGACCACCCGTTCTCGACGCGGGTGAACACGAAGGACAACACGCCGGCGGTGATCCACACGGAGATCGTGCCGGGCGACCGCGTGGGCGTGACGGTGGTGCCGAAGGGCGGCGGCTGCGAGAACATGAGCCGCTTCCAGATCATGCTGCCCTCGCGGGGCAAGGAAGGGATCACGGAGTTCGTGCTGCGGACGATCGAGGAGTCGGGCGGGAACCCGTGCCCGCCGCTCGTCGTCGGCGTGGGGGTCGGCGGGTCGGCGGAGTACGCGATGTACCTGGCGAAGAAGGCGATCGTGCGGCCGGTGGGGCAGCAGAGCGCGGACCCGGAGGTGGCGGAGTTCGAGCGGGAGCTGCTGGAGAAGGTGAACGCGCTGGGCGTGGGGCCGCAGGCGGTGGGCGGGACGAATACGGCGATGGCGGTGAACATCGAGACGTATCCGACGCACATCACGTCGCTGCCAGTGGCGGTGAACCTGCAGTGCCACAGCGCGCGCAGCAAGCACATCGAGCTGTAGCGGGGGCCGGCGGATGAGCGCGCGGGCGGACGCGGTCGACTCAGGCGTGGTGCTGCGGCCGGCGCGCGCGGAGGAGGCCGACGCGCTGGTGGCGATGATCAACGCGGCGTATCACAAGACGGAGGGCCACGTCTTTCCGGGGACGACGCGCACGGAGCGGGAAGACGTCACGCGGCGGCTGCCGGAGCTGACGGTGGCGGAGGCAGACGGCACGGTGGCGGGGTGCATCCACGTGACGCTGTCGCCGCCGGAGGCGCACTTCGGGCTGCTGGCGGTGGACGTCGCGCGGCACGGGCAGGGCATCGGCTCGCAGCTCATCGCCCATGCGGAGCGGGTGGCGCGCGCGGCGGGCTGCGAGACGATGCGGATCGAGGCGGTGAAGGAGGGCGGCCAGGTGCCGTACTACGAGCGCCGCGGCTATCGCGTCGCGGCGGAGCACGCCGGCCAGGAGTGGAACGGCAGCGCCGACTGGGGCGCGGCGATCGACTGGCACATGGTGGAGATGGAGAAGCCGCTGCGATGAGTACCGTCGTCATCGTGTGGCCGGAGCAGCGGGACGCGGGGACGGCACAGACGCGGGGGATGACGCGGCTGGCCGGGGTATCGGCGGCGACGTGCGGGGCGGCGGGCGTGTGGATGGGGGAGGTGACGACGGAGCCGGGATTTCGCTCCGGCGCGCACCACCACGGCGACGTGGAGAGCGCGATCTACGTCGTCAGCGGGCGGTACCGGTTCCGCTGGGGCGAACGGCTGGAGGAGAGCGCGGAGGGCGGCGCGGGCGACTTCATCTTCGTGCCGGCGCGGCTGGTGCACCAGGAGATCAACGCGTCGGACAGCGAGCCGCTGGTGGTGATCGTGGCGCGGGGCGGGCAGGAGAACGTGGTGGTGAACGTGGACGTACCGGCAGCGGACGAGGATTAGGGGAAGGAGCAGCGAGTTGCCAATCACGAAGGTCGACGGAGAGATTCGCGCCGAGCCGCCGTTCACGGACGAGGACGTCGCGCAGTTGCGCGCGGGCGACCACGTGCGCTTCTACGGGACGATCTACACGGCGCGGGACGCGGCGCACCGCCGCATGTTCCAGGCGCTAGACGAAGGCAAGCCGCTGCCGTTCGACGTGCGGGGGCAGGTCATCTACTACGTCGGCCCGACGCCGGCGCGGCCGGGACGCGTGATCGGCTCGGCGGGGCCGACGACGGCGATGCGGCTCGACCCGTTCACGCCGCGCCTGCTGGAGCAGGGGCTGAAGGTGATCATCGGCAAGGGCGGGCGCGGCAGCGTGGTGAAGCAGGCGCTGCAGGACCACAAGGCGGTGTACCTGCTGGCGATCGGCGGCGCCGGGGCGCTGCTGTCGAAGACGATCAAGAGCATGGAGGTCATCGCCTACGAGGACCTGGGGACGGAATCGATCAAGAAGCTGGAGGTCGAGGGGTTCCCGGCGATCGTCTGCTGCGACATGTACGGCGGCGACCTGTTGCTGGCGGGGAAGGAGCAGTACCGCGACCAGTCGAAGCTGGGTGAGTACGTGTCTGTGCCGCCGGCGGAGAAGGCGGGATGACGGTGGTCGCCTGGAGGTTGGACGTTCGAGGTTGGAGGTTGCCGCCGAGATGTCGCAGGAGCTGATCGAGTATTTCGGGCGGGAGCTGCGGGCGATGCACGCGTTGTACGAGCGGGTGACGTCGGACCTGACGGACGAGCAGGCGAACGCGGTGCCTGCGGGCGGCAAGCAGAACCTCGCGTTCTCGTTGTGGCATTACGTGCGGACGGAGGACAACGTCATCCAGTTCGTCGTGCAGCGCAAGCCGACGGTCTGGATGGAGGGCGGCTGGCCCGAGAAGTTCGGGCTGGACTCGAAGTCGCAGGGGACGGGGTTCAGCGACGACGAGGCGCGGGGCTTCCGGCTCAACGGCATCGGCGAGTTCCGGCGGTACATGTCGGACGTGTTCGCGCGGACGCGGGAGTTCGTCGCGGCGCTGACGCCGGCGGAGTCGGCGCGGACGGTGACGGTGAAGCCGCTGGGCGAGATGCCGGTGCTGACGGTGGTTTCGGGCATGTGCCTGACGCACGGCTACCGGCACCTGGGCGAGATCGAGTTCGCGAAGGGCCTGGTGGCGCCGCGCGGCGGAGCGACGATTTAGCTGTCAGCTGTCAGACGTCAGCTGTCAGAGCGTCGCACAGCCGGCGTCCGCAGATGCGAATGTCCTCGCGGGCTGTGGGCTTCGCCCCGGCACTGAGAACCGAGGCCAGGCCACTGGGAACTGATAGCTGATAGCTGACAGCTTTCCTCACCTTGTCTCTTCGAGGATCTCCTGGGCGGCCGTCACTTCGGCGCT
>DATMAH010000122.1:0-21404 GCA_035583735.1 Dehalococcoidia bacterium | reverse complement strand
CGCGACGACCGGGTCTGCGGTTGGGAGCGTGTCTGGCATGCGCCCAGTGTGCCGGGCGAGACGATGGGGCGCTACGGGCGCGGCGCCAGGACGCCTGCGTACAGCGACGCGATCGCGTCGGCGACGTTGGCCCAGCGGAAGCGCTCGACGGCGTCGCGGCCGGCGCGGCCGAAGGAGGCGCGCAGCTCGTCGTTGTCCAGGAGCAGCTCCAGGCGTTCCGCGAAGGGCTCCGGGCAGCGCCAGGAGATGAGGTAGCCGGTCTCGCCGTCCATCACCGTGCTCGTCAGCCCGCCGACGCGGGACGCCACGACCGGCGTGCCGCAGGCCATCGACTCTACGGCGACCATGCCGAAGCTTTCGTAGTACGACGGCACGACGCAGACGTCGGCGGCGTTGTAGTAGAGCGGCAGCTCGCCGTGCGCGACGGAGCCGACGAACGAGATGTGGTGGTCGACGTCCAGCCGCGACGCGTGGGAGCGGAGCTGCGCGATCTCGGCCTCGGCGCGCGCGTCGCCGCCGACGATCAGCACGCGGAAGTTCTCGTTGTCGTGCAGCTGCGCCGCCGCGCTGATGAGGATGTCGATGCCCTTCAGCGGCTCGATGCGCCCCACGAAGAGGATGACGCGCTCCCCGTCCGGGATGCCCAGCCTGCGGCGCGCGACCTCCTTCTCCATCGGCGCGAAGAGGTCGAGGTCGACGCCGCACGGCACGACGGTGATGCGGCCGCCGTCCGCGCCGTAGAGCGCCTGCAGCAGGTGGCGCTCGTGCTCGCTCGCGACGACGATGGCATCGGCGCGGCGGGCGATCTCGCGCTCCGCGGCGATGCGGGGCGCCGGCTCGCGCTCCGTGATGCGCGCGCGGTTCTTCACCTCGCCCAGCGTGTGGAACATGGCGACGTGCGGCACGCCCCAGCGCTCGCTGAGCCGCATGCCGACGGCGCCGGAGAGCCAGTAGTGGCTGTGGATCAGCGTGTAGGGCGCCGGCTGCCGGGCGGCGAACGCCAGCACGCCCTCTTCGAACTCGTCCAGGTAGGCCGCGACCTCGCCCTTATCGATCTCGTACGGGCCGGCCGTGATGTGCACCACGCGCGCGTTGGGGCCGATCGGCTGGATGCCGGGCGCTTCCGCCGACGCGCGGCGGGTGAAGACATCGACGGTGTACCCGCGCTCGCCCAGGGCGATGGCGATTTCGCGCACGTAGACGTTCATGCCGCCGGACTCGCGTCCGCCGGGCTGCGCCAGCGGCGATGTGTGCACGCAGAGCATGGCGACGCGGCCGCGCGCGCCGGCGGCCTCCGGCGTCCCTGGCGCCTGATACAGACTCGTCATTCGCACTCGCCCCGCTTCGTGACGCTCAGGCCTTCGTCAGCTTCAGCCGGAACACCTTCTGGTCCTGGCCGCCCAGGTCGTACTTGTAGCTCTCGTCGCCGCGCATGAAGTCCACGCAGGTCCGCCCGCACTCGATCGCGTCCCGGATCAGCAGCGTCTTGGACATCAGGCCGACGGCATAGTGCGAGTATTCGGGGTCGTAGCCGCTATTGTACATGTAGAGGCGGCCGCCGACGTCGAAGTTGAGCACGCCGGCGACGGGCTGGCCGTCGAACGTCAGCCAGTAGAAGCGGAGCATCCCGTCCTCCGCCATCGCCCGCACCAGGTCGCGGAAGAACTCCACCATCCCCGGCCGGCCCAGGAACTCCTCCTTGTGGTGGTTGCTGGCGCGCATCATGCGGAAGAACGGGTCGAGCAGGGCGTCGGCCTCCGCCGCATCGGTGACGGCGCGGAACTGCACGTCGCCACCGGCCGAGTCGAGACGGCGCAGCTTGCGCCGCAGCTCGTGCCGGTCCTTCTTGGTGAGCCGGGAGAGGTACTCGTCCCACGTGCCCGGCAGCTCGGCCGCGGGCGCGGTCGCCTCCTCTTCGCGTTCGAGCGCGAAGCCGGCGGCGGGCGCCGCCTGCGCGATCGCGTCGAGCGTCGGCGAGCTTTCGAGCAGGCCGCGCAGGTCGAGCGACGTCACGCCTTCGCCGGCGAGGCGCCGCAGCACCAGCGCCGCGAACTCGCGCTCGAAGCCGGCGGCGGCGGCGACGTCCATGTAGTCGCAGATGGAGTAGTGGCCGACGAACTCCGCGGTGTCGCCGTCGCGCAGCATGGGCGCGACGCCGACGAGCCGCCCGCCCTCGCGCGCGGTGAGGAGGCGGAGCTCCTTCTCGCCCTGGAAGTGCCGCAGCCACGTGTGCTGGAATGCCGGCGTTACGAACGGCAGCGGCCGCGCGCACCGCGCCAGCAGCCCGGCCCACTCGCCGCGGGCGCGCTCGAGCGCCTCGTCGTGGAGCGTCACGCTGGCCGCCGTCACGGGCCGCGCACCAGCGAGAGGAACTCGGCGCGCGTGACGTCGTTCCTGCGGAAGAGGCCGCGCGTGGCCGAGGTCACCATGCGGCTGCCCGGCTTCTTGACGCCGCGCTGTGTCATGCAGAGATGCTCCGCATCGATGACGACGGCGACCCCGTCCGGCCCGAGCCCGTCCATCAGCGCGTCGGCGATCTGGCTGGTGAGCCGCTCCTGGAGCTGGGGACGGCGCGCGTAGCCCTCGACGAGGCGGGCGATCTTGCTGAGGCCGACGACGCGCCCTTCCGGGATGTAGCCGACGGCGGCCTTGCCGTGGAACGGCATGAAGTGGTGTTCGCAGATGGAATAGAAGGGGATGTCGCGCAGGATGACCATCTCCTCGTGGCCGGCGTCAAAGCCTACCTTCAGGAAGTCGCGCGGGTCGATACGCAGCCCCTCGAACAGCTCCGCGTACATGCGGGCGACGCGCGCCGGCGTGTCGAGCAGGCCCTCGCGCTCCGGGTCCTCGCCGAGGGCGAGGATGATCTCGCGGACGGCCGCCTCGATGCGCGCGAGGTCGACCTCGGGCGCCAGCGTCGGGATGCGAAGCTCGTCGATGGTCATCGTCTCAGGATACCGCCGCTCTGCGCCGTGACGGAGGCGCAGTAGATTTTACAGCACGCAAACATGCTAGCAGACGAGGCGGCGCAGCGGGGAGGCGTGGCCTCGCTGACCGCAAGCACCGGGAGTAAGGGGGCGAGCGTTGCATGCTACCGCGCGCTCTCAATCGCCCTGCACGGGTGCTATCACAATGGTGTTGGTGGATACGACGCCCGGAGCGGCTCTCGCATACTCGACGGCGTCGAGCGCCACCCCGTCGGGTACTCGAACGTTGTACACGCGCCAGGGAAGTGTGTTGAGATCATTGGGCACTGCGATGAAACCTCGTTGCGAGGCCCACTGCTCGAACTCATCTGCGTCGTCTCGCTCGACCACCGCCTCGATCTCGTTCGCCACGATCTGGAGCCCGCCGTGCTCGCGGAGCGAGACGGCCCGGGCTTCCCCCGTATCCAGGGAGACGACGGTTGTGTAGGGGATCGGCGTCTACGTGAACTCACCGGGCTCGGCAGATGACCCGCATGCGATGACGCCAGCCGAGGCCAATCGAGGCATGCCAGACGAAGCATGCGCATGTCCTCCGCGCATACCTTGCCCGTTGTCAAACGGATTCGGCGCACCGCCGGCTACGCCCCCGCCAGCTCCGCGATGTAGTCGCCGACTTCGCTCGTGGACATGCCCATCTTGCCGGCGGAGAGCGACTTGATGCGGCCGGACGCCAGCGCCTTCTCCACCGCGCCTTCGATGCGCGCGGCCGTCTCCGGCTCGCCGATCGTCTCCATCATCATGCCGGCGGCGCCGATGGCGGCGATGGGGCAGACGACGTTCATCCCGGTGTACTTGGGCGCGGAGCCGCCGATGGGCTCGAACATGGAGACGCCGTTGGGGTTGATGTTGCCGCCGGCGGCGACGCCCAGCCCGCCCTGAATCATCGCCCCCAGGTCGGTGATGATGTCGCCGAACATGTTCTCGACGACGATGACGTCGAACCACTCCGGGTTCTTCACGAACCACATCGTCGTCGCGTCGACGTGGGCGTAGTCGCGCGTGATGTCCGGGTAGTCGGCGTCGCCGACTTCGTTGAAGGCGCGCCACCAGGTGTCGTGCACGAAGGTCATGACGTTCGTCTTCGCGCAGAGCGTCAGCTTCTTGTCCTTGTTGCGCTTGCGCGCCAGGTCGAAGGCGTAGCGGATCGCGCGCTCGGCGCCGAAGCGCGTGGTCACGTGCACCTGCGTCGAGACCTCCTGCGGCGTGCCCTTGTACTGGAAGCCGCCGGAGCCGCTGTAGAGCCCCTCCGTGTTCTCGCGCACGACGACGAAGTCGATGTCCTCCGGCCCCTTGTCCTTCAAGGGGCAGTCCACGCCGGGATAGAGCTTCACGGGGCGCAGGTTGATGTACTGGTCCAGCTCGAAGCGCAGGCGGAGCAGGAGCCCCTTCTCGAGGATGCCTGGCG
Organism: Dehalococcoidia bacterium; assembly: GCA_035583735.1. Taxonomy (GTDB): domain Bacteria; phylum Chloroflexota; class Dehalococcoidia; order DSTF01; family JACRBR01; genus DATMAH01. The sequence continues at coordinate 17,012 of DATMAH010000122.1, read as the reverse complement.
CGACGTCCGGGTGGCCGATGGCGCCGAGGAAGATGGCGTCGTAGCCGCGCAGCTCGTCCAGCACGCTGTCGGGGAGGATGTCGCCGGTGCGCATGTAGCGCTCGCCGCCCAGGTCGTACTCGGTCAGCTCGTACTTGACGCCGGTCTTCGCGGCGGCGGCCTCCAGCACCTTGAGGCCCTCGCGGACCACCTCCGGCCCCGTCCCGTCGCCGGGCAGCACCGCGATCCTGTACGCCATCGTCTCTGCTCCTCTCGTCTCCTGCGTGGGCGCGCGTCGCCGCGCGAGGTTACGTAGTATCACGGGGCCCCGCCTCGCGCGAATCAGCCGCGTGCGTGGCCGACGTGGCCGATGTTCGCGCCCTGGCAGTGGGGCGCTGGCACGACGGCGGACGCGGCTACAGCCACGTCCCTACGGAGGGGGGCGGTGCCACGATGCGAGGGTGAACTGATTACTGTGAACTGAGAACCGCGCCGCCAGGCGGCTACGCGGCGCCGTGGCACTTCTTGTACTTCTTGCCGCTGCCGCACGGGCACGGCTCGTTGCGCCCCACCTTCTGGTTGGAGATGACGGTGGTGCCGGCGCCGCCATCGACCGGCTGGTTCGTGCGGAGGTTGCGCGGCGGCGCCTTCACGCCGACGGCCGCCGCGGCGGCGCGCTGGGCCCGCTCGTCGCCGGTGAGGTCCACCTGCGTGTTGCCGTTGCCCGTCGTCACGGCGGGCTGCGACGCCGTCACCTGCACCGGCCGCTGCTGCGGCTGCTGCGGCGCCGCGATCTCGACGTGGTAGATGGAGCGGGCGATGCGGTTGCGGATGTTGGCCGTGAGCTGGTCCCACATGTCGTGGGCCTCGCGCTTGTAGGCGACGAGCGGGTCCTGCTGGCCGTACGCGGCCAGGCCGATGCCCTGCCGCATCTCGTCCATCGCCGTCAGGTGCTCCACCCAGAGCGAGTCGATGGCGCGCAGCATCACCAGGCGCTCGAGCGCGCGCATCGTCTCCGGGCCGATCTCCTCTTCCTTGTCCTCGTAGGCGTCGCGGGCGTACTGCAGCACCGCCTCCAGGATCTCGTCGGGTGACATCGACGCCAGCGCCTCCGGCGTGAACTCGTCGGAGAGCCGGACGATGGCGTTGACCTCGGCGAGGAGCGCCTCCAGGTCCCACTCCTCCGGGTCGTCGCCCGGCGTGTTCGCATCGACGATGGCGGTGATCTCGTCCTCGACGTACTGGAGGACGTTGGCCTTCAGGTCGGCGCCCTCGAGGATCTTGCGGCGCTCCTTGTAGATGACATCGCGCTGCGTGTTCATCACGTCGTCGTACTCGACGACGTGCTTGCGGATGTCGAAGTTGTGGCCCTCCACCTTCGTCTGCGCCGTCTCGATCGCCTTCGACACCATGCCGGACTCGATGGGCATGTTGTCTTCGTACCCAAGCTTCTGCATCATCCCCGGCAGCCAGTCCGGGGCGAAGCGGCGCATGATCTCGTCCTCGAAGGAGACGTAGAAGCGGGACGAGCCGGGGTCGCCCTGGCGGCCGGCGCGGCCGCGGAGCTGGTTGTCGATGCGCCGCGACTCGTGGCGTTCGGTGCCGATGATGCGCAGGCCGCCCGCGGCGACGACCTTCTCGTGTTCGGCCTGCCACTCGGCGGGGTCGCGCCCCTCCGGCTTACCGCCGAGGACGATGTCCGTGCCGCGGCCGGCCATGTTCGTGGCGATGGTGACGGCGCCGAACCGCCCGGCCTGGGCGACGATGCCGGCTTCCTTCTCGTGATGCTTGGCGTTCAGCACCTGGTGTGGGATGCCGCGCTGCTTCAGCAGCTCGGAGAGGTACTCCGACCGCTCGATCGACACGGTGCCGACGAGGACCGGCTGGCCGTGGGCGTGCAGCTCTTCCACCTCTTCGGCCACCGCCTCGTACTTGGCGCGCTCCGTGCGGTAGACCAGGTCGGTCTCGTCCACGCGGACCATCGGGCGGTGCGTGGGGATGGTGACGACTTCGAGCTTGTAGATCTTGAAGAACTCTTCCGCCTCCGTCGCGGCCGTGCCCGTCATGCCGGCCAGCTTCTTGTAGAGCCGGAAGTAGTTCTGCAGGGTGATCGTGGCGTAGGTGATCGATTCGTTCTGGATGCGGACGCCCTCTTTGGCCTCGACCGCCTGGTGCAGGCCGTCGGACCAGCGCCGGCCGAACATCAGGCGGCCGGTGAAGTCGTCGACGATGACGACTTCGCCGTCCTTCACCACGTAGTCCTTGTCGCGCTCGTAGATCACGTGCGCCTTGAGCGCGGCTTCCATGTAGCGCGTAAGGCGGTAGTTCTCCGGCGCGTAGATGTTCTGCACGCCGAGCAGCTTCTCGATCTTCTCGACGCCGGCCTCCGTCAGCAGCACGGCTTTCGTCTTCAGGTCGACCGTGTAGTCCTGCTCGGCGACGAGGCGCGGCGCGAGGCGGGCGAACGTCTGGTAGACGGCGGCGCTGTCCTCGGCCGGGCCGCTGATGATGAGCGGGGTGCGCGCTTCGTCGATGAGGATGTTGTCCACCTCGTCGACGATGGCGTAGTGCAGCTCGCGCTGCACGCACGCGTCCAGCGAGACGGCCATGTTGTCGCGCAGGTAGTCGAATCCGAACTCATGGTTGGTGCCATAGGTGATGTCGGCGGCGTACGCCTCGCGGCGGTGCACCGGGCGCAGATGCTCCATGTTCTCCGTGTCGCTCTGCTTCGCCGTCTCGTACATGAACGCCGCGTCGTGCTGGAGCACGCCGATGGTCATGCCGAGCAGGTCGAACACAGGCCCGTACCACTGCGCGTCGCGCTTGGCGAGGTAATCGTTCACCGTGACCAGGTGCGCGCCCTTGCCCTCGAGCGCGTTGAGGTAGAGGGGGAGGGTCGCCGTGAGCGTCTTGCCTTCGCCCGTCTTCAGCTCCGCGATCTTGCCCTCGTGCAGCACGATGCCCCCGATGAGCTGGACGTCGTAGTGGCGCTGGCCGACGCGCCGGCGGGCCGCCTCGCGGACGGCGGCGAAGGCCTCCGGCAGCAGGTCGTCCGGCGTCTCGCCGCCGGAAAGCCGCTCGCGGAACTCGTCGGTCTTGGCACGGAGCTGCTCGTCGGAGAGTGCCTCGAACTCCGGTTCGAGCGCGTTGATGCGCTCGACCACCGGCCGGTACTTGCGCACCTCGCGGTCGTTATCGCCGAACAGCTTGGAGAGGAAGCTCATGGAAGTCCTGTCGTGCGGGCGTTCAGCCGTCAGTGTAGCGAATCGCCGCCGCGGCCCATGTCAGGGTGAACGCTGATTGGCGGACCCGGCGGGGCCGCGCCGCGTGCCCGCGCAGGTTCAGAACCAGCGGCGGTAGCGGAACCACGCGACGAGTCCGCCGGCGACGGCGAGCATCAGCACCCACATGCCGATGTAGCCCGCGCGGCCCTGCTCGTACTCCCAGACGTTTTCGAAGTTGGTGCCGTAGATGCCGGCGATGAGCGTCAGCGGCAGGAAGATGACGGCGACGATGGCCAGGGTCTTCATCACCTCGTTCGTGCGGTTGTTGACGGAGGAGAGGTACGTGTTCAGCGCGCTATCGGCGAGGTCGCGCACGGAATCGATCGCCTCCTCGACGCGCACGGTGTGGTCGTAGATGTCGCGGAAGTACATCACGGCGGCGTCGGGGATGAGGTGCGGGTACTCCAGGCGCGCGAAGCGCGCCACGACGTCGCGCTGGGGCGTGATGGTGCGGCGCAGCCGCTGCGCGTGGCGCTTGAGCGTCAGGAGGCGTTCCAGCGTCGCCCGCTGCGGGTCATTGAGCACCTCCTCCTCCACGGCGGACAGCAGCTCGTCCATCCGCTCCACTACGGGGTGGAAATCGTCCACCACCACATCGATGAGCGCGTGCGCGAGGAACCCGGCCCCCCGCTCCATCACCGGCGCTCCCTGCTCGATGAGGCGTCGCACTTCGGCCAGCGCACGCACCGGCTCGCGGTGCGCCGTCACCACGTAGTTGTGGCCGATGTAGAGGTCCAGTTCGCGCGTCGCCAGGCGATCGCCCTCCTCATCAAACGTGACGTCATGCACGATGACGAACAGATACGCGCCGTAGTCGTCCACCTTCGGCGGGTCGACGAGCGTGTTGTAGCAGTCGTCGATCGTCAGGTGGTGGAACTTGAAGGCGTCCCGGAGCACGTGCTCCGTGGCGTCGCGCCCGGCGCTCGTGTCGACGTCCACCCAGAGCAACGCGGAGGCGTCGCCGAGCGACTTCGGGATGGCGTCCGGCGGCAGGCCGGAGCGCACGGCGCCGTCGGCGGTCCGGAGGCATGCGGCGATCGGCTCCATGGGCGCAGGATAGCCTCCGTCGCGGGTGCGCGGCGCTGGCTGACGCGACGGGGCGTGCTATAGTTCCGTCGCGCAGCCGCCGCTCGGACGGCCTGGGGGACGACGAGTTGCTCTACCAGGGCCTCAGCATCTTCACGGGCAACGCCCACCCCGCCCTCGCACGGGCCATCTGCGACCACCTCGAGATGCCGCTCGGCCAGGCGGAGGTCTTCGAGTTCTCCAACGAGAACATCTTCGTCCGCGTGCTGGAAAACGTCCGCATGAGCGACGTCTTCATCGTCCAGCCGCTGTCGTCGCCCGTGAACAAGAGCATCATGGAGCTCCTGATCAAGATCGACGCCTTCAAGCGGGCGTCGGCCGGGCGCATCACCGCCGTCGTGCCGTATTACGGCTACGGCCGCAGCGACAAGAAGGACCAGCCGCGCGTCCCCATCACCGCCCGCCTGCTGGCCAACCTCATCGAGACGGCGGGCGCGAACCGCATTCTCACGGTCGACCTCCACGCCGGGCAGATCCAGGGCTTCTTCAACATCCCCGTGGACGAGCTGACGGCGATGTACCTGATCGCCCGGCACTTCCAGGCCAGCCGCGACCTCTCGAACACCACGGTGGTCGCCACGGACGTCGGCGGCGCCAAGCGCGCGCGGGATATCGCCCGCATGCTGGATACGCCGCTGGCCGTCGTCGACAAGGAGCGCATGGGCAACGACGAGAAGATCTCGTCGATGGCGCTCATCGGCGACGTGCGGGGACGCCACGTGATCATCCCGGACGACGAGATCCTCACCGGCGGCACCATCGTCGCCGCCGCCCGCATCGCCCGCGAGAACGGGGCGAAGAGCGTGACCGCCGCCTGCGTCCACCCCATCCTGGCGGACAGGGCCGTGGAGAAGATCTGCGACGACGGCCTCATCGAGGAGCTGGTGGTGACGGACACGATCCCGCTCCCGCCGCACAAGCAGCGCGACAAGATCACGGTGCTCAGCGTCGCGCCGCTTTTGGGCGAGGCCATCACGCGCATCCACACCGGCCAGTCGGTGGGCGCCCTCTTCCAGTAGCCCCCTCCACGTTCCCGTTTGGACCGAGGAGTCGGCTCGCTGGCGCGGAGCGCTGATCCAGCCGGAACAACGTCCCTTCGGCCGCTGCTTGACGAGCTGTGCCACCTAGCGGGCGGAATGTTGACGTACGAGCCCGCGTTGGTGCTTCCCGCAACGCGGCGGCGTCGTTGCTGCGGAAAGCGCAAGGCGGGCGGGCGGTGCCGGCGCTCAAGCGGCGCAGCAGCGTGCGCGCAATCGTAATCCAGAACCCCGGCCGGGGGTTGACACCTGCCGATCGTGGTGCTTACATAGCGCTCACTGGTGGCTCTGTCCTACTCCCCCCGCCACATGTCGGGACCGGCCTAACTGAATAGCGTTCTTCCCGCCACGGAAGGAGAGCAATACGAGCGGTTCGTGGAGCTGTCTCTTATTGTGCGCGCCTGCGTGCAGGCACATTCCGGCTGAGTTCCAGGCGGGCGCTCCCCCAGCCACCATGGCGCTCGTCGCGAGTTCAGCGATCTCGGTAGCACGGGATTCGGTCGTTGATCGCGTCCGCGGGGGCGCCAAGGACAAGGAGGTGCGGTAGTCCCGTAAGTCAGAAGCCCTACAGCAGACATGCAACCAATCAGGAGGATTCACTCATGCCCAAGAAGCTCACCGTAATTGGTGTGCTCGCGGCCCTGGCGCTGGGAGCCTTCGGGCTCTTCAACTCCAGCGGCCAGGCGGCCCAGATCCAGCCGTTCAGCGCCGCGACGGTGAACTGGACGGCGTGTTACGGCGGCAGCGCTCCGGACGGCGGCGTCTTCGCCTGTGGAGCCGGCTCGTCGCCCAACACGGCCCCGGCAAACACGAACGTCGTGTCCTACACGCTCATCGACCTGCCGGCCGGCCAGCGTCTGACGCTGCCCATCACCTTCACCCCCACGACGTGGAGCTCCGTCGCGGTGCCCTGCACCGCCGGTGCCAACAACGACTGCACGGCGGGCACCGTCACCGGAGATGTGAAGGCGCGCACGGACATCCTTTGCGATGCCGGCAGCCCGGACATCCTCTCCGACACCACGCTGGCCTCTCCGAACCCGTGGCCAGACTCGGGCTGGCCAGGATTCGACTTCACCCGCACGGCGCAGGACGCGGCCCTGGGCGGCGGCGGCGCCGGCGCTCCCACAGGCGGGAGCGCGAACGCCTACGTCCCGCAGATCGTGCCGTTCCCGCCGTCCTTCACGTTCCGCGCGCTGGACACGGCGATCCTGACGAGGCTCTTCCTGGGCGGCACGATCGGGCTTGACATCCCCCCGATCCCGCTCCAGCTCGCCGCGTACCGGAGCGCGGGTGCGACGTACGACGTGTCGGTCGCCCTGCTCGGCGGCAACCCTACGCCGCCGACGAACGACTACCTCTGCCTCGACACCCCACAGGACTCGATCGCGGAGGTCTCCTACCTGCAGACGCCGGTCAGCGCTGGCCTCTACCCGCGCTGGACGATCTTCACGGGCGACATCGACGAGCGTGACTCGACGGTGATCGACCGCATCGTCGACCTCGGCTGCGTGAACGTGGGCGGCTTCGCCGGCACGGACGGGGACAACGACTGCCTGCCGACCCCGGCGGACACGAACGACGCCAACCCGGACCAGGACGGCGACGGCCTGCCGGACGGCATCGAGGCCTCGATCGGCTTCCCGGTCAACGCCGCTGACAGCGACGGCGACGGCGCGAACGACTACACGGAGATGTTCCAGTTCACGAGCCCGACGACGGCCGACTCGGACGGCGACGGCTCGGCGGACCGCCCGGACAACGGCGCGGACGAGAACGCTCCCACGTCGCCCGCGACCATCGACGACACGACGGCGGACGACAACTGCCCGAACGAGCCCAACCCGGGCCAGGAGAACAACGACTCGGCGCCGGACTTCCGTCTGCTGCCGAGCGCCGGCAACCTGGACTTCACGAACAACCGGCAGGACGTACAGGGTGACGTCTGCGACACCGACGACGACAACGACGGCATCGTCGACGTCGCCGAAGGGGTTGTGCAGATCGCCACGGCGGCTCCGTTCTGTGTCGCCAGCGGAACGGCGCCCAACGGCGGTCCGCTGAGCGCGCTCGACTCCGACCACGACAACGACCTGGGTCTGGATGGCCGCGAGTGCCAGCAGAACACCCGGCCGGACTGCTCGGGTACGTCGGGCACGTTCGCCTGCGCTTCCGTCGCCATCGCCCGCCTGGGCAGTGGTGGCGCGTCCGACCCGGACAACGACCAGCTCTTTGCCCCGGGCGTTGGCACGGCCAACGCGACGGCGGAGACCTTCTACCGGACGCAGAACATCCGCGTGGCCACCGGCAACGCGGAGGACAACGCGGACCCGACGAACGGTGACGGTCACGCCGACAACCCGGACCTCGACTCGCCCGAGAACACGGGTGAGACGGACAACGACAGCGACAACGACGGTCTCCTGGACGGCATCGAGGTGCGCTACTACGGGACGCACCCGGCCAACCCGGACACCGACGCTGATGGTTGTCGCGACGGCCGCGAGGCCGCTGATGTCGACGGTAACCGCTCCGTCGGTGCCGGTGACCTTGGCGCCATCGCGAACGGCACGATCCCGGTCTTCGGCAACTACCGAGGCGCCGATGGCCAGGTGGACAACAACAAGAAGAACTACGACCTCGACAGGAACGGTGCAGTGGCTGCTGCCGACCTCGGTATTGCTGCTGCCGCCGCGTCCTTCGGTTCGTGCGGTACGCCGTCGAACCAGCAGGGCCCGTCGATCAACAACCAGACGCGCAACCCGTAACGGGTGCGCGGCTGGGAAGGTCGGATGATCTTCCACCGGGACCGGCGGCGCTTGGCCGGAGCGCCAGGCGCCGCCGGAACACCCGGCAAACGACCCCGCAAAACGTGAAGACAACGGCGCCTCCGCCGCATGGACGGGGCTGGGGCGGCAACAGAGCAAACGAGGAAGACGTGTCAGACGCGCTGACGCTTGCTCGTACATCCGCGCCTCGCCAGGCGGCCACGGCGCGCGCGGCGATCTTGTCGCCCGCGCGGGTGGGTGTCGCCGTCATGGCGCTCGCATTCGCGGTGTACGCGGCCACGCTCTCGACCGACCTCTACAGCCTGGACAGCCCGGAGCTGGCGGCCGTGGCCTACCGCCTTGGTATCGCCCACGCGCCCGGTTACCCGCTGTACACGCTCGTCGGCTGGGCCTTCTCGCACGCCCTCCCTGTCGGCTCTGTCGCGTTCCGCCTGAACCTGCTCTCCGCGGTGTTTGCCACCGCCGGGTGCGGCGTCGCGTACTTGCTGGCGCTGCGGCTGACGTCGCGCCCGCTCGTGGCGGCAGCCGGCGCGCTGGCCCTCGGGTTCTCGTACTACTTCTGGTTCGTCTCGCTGGCCGCGGAGGTGTACACGCTCGACGCGCTGCTCTTCCTCTCGCTGCTGCTCGTTGCGCTGCACTGGCGGGACGGCCGCTCGCTGCCTCTGGCCGCGGTGGCAGGTCTCATCTTCGGGTTGGCCTGTGCCACGCGCACCACCTCCGTGTTGTTCTTCCCGGCGCTCGTCGCGTTCGTGGCGCTCTCCGGCGAGCGGCGGCCCGCGGCATGGGGCGCGGCGGCGGCCGGCGTCCTCGGCGGCCTCAGCTTCTACCTGTATCTGCCGCTGCGCTCGCTCGCGGGCGTCGACCTTGGCCCCGGCCAGTACGGCGCCGACGGCACGTTGCGCGTCTGGGACATGGCGACGCTGAGCGGCTTCTGGAACCACGTGACCGCGTCGGACTTCCAGGACGACGTCTTCGCCTATAGCGCGTCCGGCATCGCGGGCGAGGCCGGGACGTTCGTCGTACGGCTGGCCGGCGCGTTCCTGTTCGTCGGGCTGCCCCTCGGCGTCGCGGGCATCGTGCGGCAGTGGCGGACGGACCGGGCGCTGCTCTTCCTTGTCGCCGGGCTGGCGCTGCCGCAGGCCGTGTTCTTCATCGGCTACGGGGCCGTGGACAAGGAGTTCATGTTCCTCCCCGTCTACATCGCGTGGGCGCTCTGGGTCATCATCGGCCTGGACTGGCTGGTCGATGCGGTGTCGAGCGGCGAGCGGGCGTGGCTGACGCCCTCGGCGGCGTCCGTGGCCGTGCTGGCGTTGCCGCTGCTGCTGGTAGCGGTGAACTGGTCGCGCGTGACGCTGCACGAGGAACGCGGCATCCGCGCCGATGCGGAGGCGTTCTTCGCGCTGGTGCCGCAGGACGCGATCGTCTACGGGCCGTTCTGGGACCTGGCGCCGCTGACGTACCTGCAGGAGGTCGAGGGCCAGCGGACGGACGTGCGTCTCGTCAACAACTGGACATCCGATGACAGGCTGCTGGTGGCGATGGCTGAAGCGAACGTGGGCGCGCGTCCGTTCTTCGTGACGAGACATTTCATCGCGCTGCAGGAGGACTACGTCCTGCGCGCCCTGCCGGACAAGCAGGGCTACGAGGTGCTCCCCGGGAGGGAGCGTTGAATGGTGGCATCACTCGAGCCGCGGATCGCGCCCAGGTGGCGCAACCGCGGCGCGGATGCACGGCAGGCAAGCAAGGCGGTGTGGCTGCTTCCGCGGTCTCAACCGCGGACGATGAGAAGGAGGTGAGAAAGGGAACGATTTGAAGAAGCAACCAGACCGTGGGTTCGTGCTCTGAACCCAAACAGCCCTACTTCGTAGGAGGTTAACCTTGAAGAAGCCCCAAGCTCTGATCGGCCTGCTGGCCGCTCTGGGCACTGCGCTGGGCGTGCTCGTAGCCGTCATCGGCCTGCCTTACGGCCGTGCGAACTACAACGCCTTCGCGGAGCTCTACCACAACGGCACGCCTTCGGCCGGCGCCGTCGACTTCGCGTTCGACTGCGATGCCAGCACGGTGGCCACGGACGAGGTGTGCAACATCCCGGTCTCCAACACGGCGGACATCCGCGTGTTGCAGACCTTCGGCAACAACTCGGCCTCGGTGCCGAAGATCGGCAGCTTCAACTACGACTGGACGGGTGCTGACCCGACGCTGGTCAACCCGAACACGCCAGTCCCGAACATCCCGGCGCTGTTCCCCGCGGCCTTCGACGGCTTCCTCACGGGCGCCACGTGGCAGTGCCTCCCGGCCCCGAACGCCGACATCGACCCGGGCCCGGCGATCGAGTCCCGCATCTCGTGCTTCAACTCCGGTCAGGACGGGCCGCTGTTCCCGAACGACGGCGTGCACCGCGTCTTCTCGCACATCGACTACGACGACCTGGCGGTTGCGCCGGGCACGATGACGCTGGTGGTGAACGAGACGGCGGTGAGCGACGAGTTCCAGGCTGAGCTCGGTAGCTGCAACCCGCTCATCGCGATCGACATGGCCTGCGGCACCACCACCCTGAACTTCGTCATCCCGCCGACGGACACGCCGACGAACACGCCGGCTCCGACGGACACGCCGACGCCGACGAACACCTTCACGCCGACCGCTACCTTCACCGACACCCCCACCTCGACCCCGACGCCGCTCGGCGCCTCGGTCGTGAAGGTGCCGGAGAGCTGCGACGGCGACCCGAACACCGACGACCTGCCGAACTGCGACGACAGCAACCCGCAGGAGCCGCTGGCCAACCTGTGGATCTGCGAAGTCGGCTCGTGCGCCGGCCCCGGTGAGGGCAACCTGATCGTCTTCGAGAACGTCTCGAACGTGCAGACGGGCGACACCGACGGCGACACCACCCCGGACGGCGTCGGCGCCTACGAGTTCGACGTCGAGTACAACAACCTGGCCATCGCCAGCCTCAACCCCTGCGACGTGGTGTTCGGCCTGAACGGCACGCTGCAGGACGGCGCGGGCGCCACGCGCGGCCCGGTTGACGAGCTCAACTCGTCGAACAACCCGTACTGTGCCGATGACGCGGGCGGCGCGGGCAACGGCTCGTGCTCGTTCTCGGTCATCACGGAGAACGTGGTCCACTTCGGTTGCGCCACGGGCGGCCAGACCGAGGGCCCGGTGGGTGACTTCACCCTGGCGGCGCTCAACCTGATCCCGCACGAGGACGCCGCGGACGACCTGTTCCCCGGCAACGACAACGGTATCGTGACCATCATCAAGGACAACGGCTGTGAGGTCGTCGACATCTTCGGCCACCCGGTCGCTGGCTCCATCAATGGTGGTCTGACGCCGGTCTGCGGTGACGCAGTGATCACGATCCGCATCCTCGAGGGCGACCTCGACCTCGACTGCGACGTGGACGTTTCGGACCAGCAGAAGATCGCGTTCCGCTACGGCAGCTTCTTCGGGAGCACGCTGTACGGCACGTGGTACGACCTGGAGCCCAACCTGCACGACCTTGACATCGACATCAAGGACCTGCAGAAGGTCTTCGGTCGCGACGGAAGCAACTGCCAGGACCCGGTCCCGGCCCAGACGCCGGTGGCGTGGAACTAAGGTTGGGAAGCGTCCCTCCGGGGGCGTAACCTGACCGGGCAGGAGTTCCGGATAAACGAGGGGGAGCAGACGCCAGGGCGTCTGCTCCCCCCGTCAAATCGAGCGGCGCTGTAAGACGCCGCAGGAGGTTGCGTTTGGACGGATGCCGGCAGCCGGACGCAGGAGTCCGCAACCCCCGTGTGCGGCAAGCGTGATGGAGGAGCAGGAGTTCAACCTCGCATGAGCAACAGTCGATGGTGGCAGGGAGGATTGCTGGGTGGCGGCGCGGCGCTCATCCTCGCGGGCGCGGGCCTGCTCGCGGGCGCGACCGGCGGCACGGCGGCGGGCCAGGCCGGCCCGGCCATGCGCATCAGCCCGGCGACACAGAACGTGCCGATGGGCACACAGTTCACGGTAGAGCTAAAGGCGGAGAACGTAAGCGACCTGGGCGCGTGGGAAGCCACCGTCCAATTCGATACGAGCAAGTTTGAATATGTCGGCTGGGCGTCCGGCCCGTTCCTCCAGAGCACCGGGCGCACGCAGCAGTGCCTCGGCCCGTTCGGGGCCTACCCGAAGACGGTCGTCGAGGCGACGAACGAGAACGGCGCGATGAGGATCGGCTGCAACACGACTGGCGATACGCCGCCCGGCCCGTCCGGAGAGGGGACGCTGGCCACGCTGACCTTCAAGACGAAGAGCAGCGCGGGCACCGGCTATATCTCCCTGCGCGGGTGGGCCGGCGACCCTGAGTATCCGTTCCTCATCCGGGCGGGAGACCCGGAGAGCGGCCTCGAGGATCAGAAGGGCGTGACGGGCTTCGGGAACACGGAGGGCGTGTCCATCGATAGCAACCTCGTGGTCCACAACGCCGCCGTCGGCGTGTTCGACCCGAATCAGCCGACGCCGACGGCGCCGCCGGCAACGCCGACGCAGCCGAAGTCCGTGGGCACGCCCACGAACATCCAGGCGACCGTGGCCGCGGCCGTGGGCACGCCGTCGCGCCGCCTGACAGACGGCAGCTCGCGCATCGGCAACGAGGCGGGCACCGGGCCGGGCGGGCGCACGGGGACGACGCAGGGCAGCGGCGGTGTCGCCGGCAGCGGCAACACCATCGGCAGCGACGGCGTCGTGCGCGGGCCGGACGGCGCGCCGATCGCGGGCAGCGGCCCGCGGCAGGAGGAAGGAAGCGAGTGGCCGCAGTGGGCCGGCATCGCCTTCGTGGCGGCCGGCGTCCTGGCCCTTGGCGGTGGCGTGGCGGTGAGGCGGAGGGCCGAACACTAGCAGCCGGGCTTCGAGTGCAAGACGGGGGAGCGGTACGGAAAGGAGCGGGAACGGATTCCTGACTCACCATGATGCGGACAGCGCGCTCTCAAACCGTTGGGGGAAACAACGGGTCCTTGCTGAAGGAGGATCGGTCTTGAACGCTCGGCACATCTCTTCGGCGCTTCTTCGTCTCGGCGCGCTGGCGACGCTGGTCGCCGCGCTCCTCGCTGGCTTCTTAGCCGGCGGCACGGACACGCCCGTCGTCGACGCAAACCACAAAGGCACGATGCGTGTCGACCCGACGACGGACACCATCATCATCGAGGGGCACCACTTCGTCGTGCCCATCACCATGCAGACGTGCTATCCGCCGCTGACGGACCCGCAGTGCAAGGTCGGCGCATACCAGCAGGTGGTGGCGTGGGACCCGGCGAAGTTCACGCTCAACACGGATAGCGGCACCAGCACCGGCGGCAACACCACCACGGTGCTCAAGGACACCACCAAGAGCTGGCGCGTGAACGAGTGGAAGAACTCCACCCTCACCATCACCGCGGGCAACCTCCTGGGGCAGTTCAAGGTCGTCTCCAACAACGCCACCTCCGTCACTGTCACGCCGGCCTTCCCCGTGGTCCCGGATACGACGGTGGAGTACGAGCTCGGCGGCCTCACGGACGGCTGGTGGCTCGGCAGCACGGGCCGCGAGATCCAGTGCCCGGGCGGGAGCACCTATGGCCCCAACGGCAACTGGGCCGAACTGGGCTGCGTCACCTTCGGCGCGCCCTCACAGGGCTATCCGGACGGCGTCACCAACTTCGGCCCGCTGACCTACCTGACGCTCGTGGCGAACTTCAACGCGCGCGGCCTGCACAATATCTGCATCGTCAACGGCTCCAGCCCCAACTGCACGCTGCCGGGCGACCTGCCGTCGACGGCGCAGACCAGCGTCGTGCTGGAGCTGGACGGCGACACCATCCACTCGAACAACCTGAACGGCGTGCGGCGCATCATCGAATGCCCGGACCCGGACGGCAACGGCACCATCCACTCCGCCGACCTCGGCCTCATCGCCGCCGCCTTTGGCCAGAACCCGGGTGACCCGCTGTACGCGACGAATAAGGACCTCGACCTCAACGGCACCATCGGCGCGTCCGACCTCGGCATCACGGCGGCGGTGTTCTTGAAGCGCTGCAACCAGCCGTAGGGACGGACTGGAGGGCCGGGGGCCAACGAAGGAGTTGCTGATTCGCGAGGACGCACACGGAGACTGAACGCCACGGCTGCGGGGAGTACGCCGCCACAGGAGACACCGGATGCTCACCCGCACCATCGTCACTCGCCTCGCCGCCGTGGCGGCCGCCGCGATCGCCTGCTTCGTCGTCGCGGGAGAGGTCCGCACGCCGGAGCAGGCCGCTGCCACGCACAAGGGCACGCTGCGCGTCGACCCGCTGCCGGATGCCGTGGTCATCGAGGGCCACACGCTCACCGTGCCGGTCACGCTCCAGACGTGCTATCCGCCGCTCACGGACGCGCAGTGCCGCCTGGGCGCCTACCAGGCCGTCGTCGCCTGGGACACATCGAAGTTCACCCTCCGCCGCGCCACGGGCACCAGCACCGGCGGCAACAGCCTCAACGTGCTGCGCGATACCACGAAGAGCTGGAAGGTCAACGAGTGGAAGGACTCCACCCTGACGCTGCGCTCCGGCAACACGCTGGGCCAGTTCCGCGTCACCGCCAACACCGCCACCAGCATCACCGTCACGCCCAATTTCCTGGCCGTACCGGACAGCACCGTCACGTACGAGGTCGGCGGCGTCACCGACGGCTGGTGGCTGGGCAGCACCGGCCGGCAGATCGACTGCGTGGGCGGCGCCACGTACGGGGCCAACGGCAACTGGGGCGAGCTGGGCTGCATCACCTACGGCGCGCCGAGCAACGGCTATCCCAACGGCCCCACCAACTACGGCGCCCTGGTGCAGGTCACGCTGCGGGCTAACATCGGCGCGCGCGGACTGCACACCATCTGCATCGTGCCCGGGTCGGCGCCGGCGTGCAGCATGCCGGCGGACCTGCCGTCGACGGCGCAGCGCACGGTCGCGCTGACGCTGGCAGGGGCGGAGATCCACGCCAATACGCTGAACGGTAACCGGCGGGTCATCGAATGCCCGGACCCGGACGGCAACGGCACGGTGCACGCAGCGGACCTGGGGCTGATCGCGGCGCAGTTCGGGAAGTCGCCGGGAGAGACGGGGTACACGACGGACCGCGACCTGGACGTCAACGGGACGATCGGGGCGGCGGACCTGGGGCTGGCGGCGGCGGTGTTCCTGAGGCGGTGCGTGCAGCCGTAGGCGCGACATAAGACCGCGGGCGGAGTGCGGTGGGCCGGTTCTTGACAAGGTCCTGGGGAACTCCTTGTGATCGCTGCCGCAAGCGGTGGAAGCCGTGATATCCTCTGCCGATAGGTGGCAAGTCCTCCCCGCCCACCGGCATTGCCATAAGGCACGCGCCAACCCGCACGGGCGCAGGCTGAGGCCGCACGCGTCGTCAAGCAACGCCTGACACGCGCGCGGAGCGGGCGTGTTTGTAGTGACGAGTCAATGGGAATGAGGCCCCGGGGCCCGCGGCGGGCCTGTGGGGCGCATGGACGCCGCGCAGCCATCGAGGGCGCAAGGTTGGAGGTCGCAGTGAAGGGTCTGAAGCTCTGGATCGGGACGCTTGGTCTCGGCGTGGCGGTCGCGCTGGCGGGCGCGTTGCCGGCGTTGTTCGGTGGCGAAGGCGTCCGGGCCGCGTTCACGCCGCCTGCCGACAAGAACTGGCTCGCCATCGACTGTGACATCTTGACGACGACGGTGGAGACGGAGTGCAACGTCTCACCCAGCGCCGGCACGCACACGGTGGCCGTCGTCGCCGGCAACGTCGTCGGCATCGGCGGCACCGCGGACCAAGATATCGCGAACTTCGATTTCACGGTGCGCACGGATCAGACCATCCTCAACCCTACGACTAGTGCAGACATCAACATCAATGGCAACCCGGACTTCAACCAGACGGCACTCAGTTCACCCGGCTGGACCTGCAACCCGCCCGGGGCGAACCCGGACAGCAACGCAAGCGCGTCGCTCGCTGACTCCTTCCTGTCGTGCTTTGACGGTGCCTCCCCGTTCGACCCGGCGGCGCAGGGTAGCGTGACGCGGCTGGCGACCATCACCTACGCCGTCGGGCCGCTTGGCGTGGCCAGTCTGAATTTCAACGCCGTCTCCGGGGAAGCCCACGTGGGCAACTCGAGCGCGGCGGACTGGGCGAACTGTGGCAACGCTGCGACGACCGTCTGCTTTGGCGCGACGGTCACCGTCCAGTTCGACCACGAGCTCGTCATCGACTGTGATACGTCGACGTCCGGTGTGCAAAGCAGCTGCAACTATCCGAGTCCCCCAGGCACGCGCACCGTGGAAGTCTATTTCCGGAACAACACGGGTTCGCCTACCAAGATTACGGCGTACAACTTCGACCTGACCGTGGACGAGACGATCCTAGACCCAACCGCGATCGTCCAGGGCGCGACGTTCACCGGTGGTACCTGGAACTGCGGTCTGGCAACGTCAGTCGACGTGGAGCCGGATCCAGCGGTCGCCGAGAGCCGCCTGGCCTGCTTTACATCGACCGATGTCGACGCGAGGGAGATTGCCGCCAACTCGGCAGTGTTGGCAGGGACGCTGACGTATACGATCGTCGCGAACGGTTCGACAGATTTGGCCCTGAACGACGTCGCCTTCAATAGCCTGTCGTTCACTCCGGTCATGAGTTGCAACCCGGCCATCGAGATTGAGGGCCTGTGCGGCACAGCGGACGTTACAGTCGGCGAGCAGGCCACCAACACGCCGACGGCAACCAGCACCAACACGCCGGCGCCGACCAGCACCAACACACCGACGGCGACGAACACGTCGACCGCGACGAACACGGCGACGGCGACGAACACCGCGACG
>DATMAH010000121.1:0-4619 GCA_035583735.1 Dehalococcoidia bacterium | reverse complement strand
CCGCCCCCGGCCTGCGAGACCGTGGTAGGATTCGCACCAGATTCAGCGAGATGAGATAGCTGCACATGGGAGGGACGAGACTTGCAGGGCATCGGGACAGGAGAAGTCGGCCTCTTCATAGACCTGGAGAACATCCGCTACAGCTTCCTGAACGTCTACCAGATCGAGCCCAACGTCGCGGCCTTCATCGAGAAGGCCAAGAAGCACGGCCGCGTCTCCGTGGCGATGGCCTACGCTGACTTCAACGAGCACCCTTCCTGGGTGCGGCGCGCGCTTGACGTCGCGGGCATCGCTGCGCGCGACATCCCGGTCCGGCGCTTCGTGCGCGAGGGGCAGGACCGCGTCAAGAGCAGCGCCGACCTCCACATGCTGATGGACATCATGGAGACGGCGCTCGACCGGCCGCAGGTGCAGACGTACGTGCTGATGACGGGCGACTCCGACTACATCCGCGTCGTCACGTGGATCAAGAACCGCTTCGACAAGCGCGTCATCGTCTGTGGCGTGCCGGGCACGATCAGCTCCGACCTCGTGGCGGCGGCCGGCGAGTCGGACCACCTGGAGTCGGAGCAGGGGGCCACGCCGGAGGCGCTGCTCAGCTCGATCGAGGCGATCGCGCTGATGATGAAGCGCACGGTGCCGCCGACGGGCTTCTGGACCATCCGCCTGATCGACCAGTGGGCGCGCGACAGCCGCAACGGCGTCCCCGGCAGCGACCCGGATAAGTCGAACGCGATCTCGTACATGCTGCGCAACGGGCTGATGCGCCGCTACAAGACGGTGACGGACGTCCGGGAAGTGACGATCAGCGAGCTCGACGAGACGCACCCGATGGTGCGGCAGTTCATCCTCAGCGCCGGCCTGCAGCTCGACCCGCTGCCGCGCCGGTGCTCCGCCTGCAATGCGCGCGGCAGCGCAGACGCGGAGCGCTGCTCCGAGTGCGGCGCGGAGTTCGCGGCGGCGGCGCAGCCAGAGCAGCCGGCGTAAGCGCCGCTAGCGTTCGTACTTGCGGGGGCGGCGGCGCACGGGCGCCGGGCGCTGCGGCGCCGGCATGCGTACCGGCGGCAGGCGCAGGCGGCGGCGCGCCTCCATCGGTGTCGGCTGCGGGTACTGCACGCGCGGGTGGTAGACCGCGCGCATCGTCGCCTTGAACGAGTCGGCGATGATGCGCAGGTCCTTCAGCGTGAGGTCGCTCTCATCGAGCTGCCCCTCGGCGAGGCGCTCTGCGATGACCTCGTCCACCATCTGGTCGATGTGCTCGGGCGACCGGTCCGGGCTGCTGCGGATGTACGCCTCCGTGGAGTCGGCGAGCATGACGATGGCGGTCTCGCGCGACTGCGGCTTGGGGCCCGGGTAGGTGAAGGCGTCGGCGTCGACGTCAGGGTCGCGCTCGGCCGCCTTGCGGTAGAAGTAGGCGACGAGCCGCGTGCCGTGGTGCTCCGGGATGAACTGCTGGACGCGCGCCGGGAGCCGCTCGCGCCGGGCCAGCTCCAGGCCGCCGAGGACGTGCTGCTTGATGGTCGCGGCGCTCTCCTCCGGCGACATCTCCTCGTGCGGCGTCTCGCCGCCGAGCTGATTCTCGATGTACATGCCGGGCTGCAGCACCTTGCCGATGTCGTGGTAGTAGCAGCCGACGCGCGTGAGCAGCGGGTCGGCGCCGATGAGGTCGGCGGCCCGCTCGGCGAGATTGCCGACGATGATGCTGTGGTGGAAGGTGCCGGGCGCCTCGTCCTGGAGGCGGCGCAGCAGCGGGGCGTTGAGCTGCGACAGCTCCATGAGCTGCACGCGCGTCGTCACGCCGAAGAGCACGCCGATGGTCACGAACGCGCCCGCGGCCAGCACGCCGGCGCCCAGCCCGTTCAGCGCCGACGCGAGCGCCATCCATGCGACGTCCGAGGCGCCACGGTCGTTGTCCACCAGCCAGGTGGCGAAGAGCATGAGAAACGCGACGACGCCGATGCCGATGCCGGCGGTGAGGTAGCGGCCGAGCCGGTCGGCGCGATGGACGGCGAACACGCCGGCCAGCGGGGCGAGCCCGTACACGGCGACGAGCCGGAACGTATCGATGACCGAGATGGAGGTGACGAGCGACACGTCGGGCAGGAAGATGCTGACGAAGCCGGCCAGCAGGCCGATGAGCGCCGCCATGACGACGGCGACGTCGGTCTCGAGCAGGGACGCGACGAGCACGGGCGCCGCCGCGACGGGGAGGATGTACGGGAGATACATGCCCTGGTCGTCCGGCATGGTGGCCGCCAGGTAGAACTTGGCGACGAGCACGGGTAACGCGCAGACGACGGCCAGCGCGATCAGGTGGCGCTCCGAGCTGATGCCCTTGGGCTGCAGCACGAAGAGATAGGCCGCGAGCGCGGCCGCGGCGGCCACCGAGACGATGGCCGCGGCCAGCACGTTCGCCCACTCCAGCCGGCTCGAGACGAGGTCGACGGCGCGCAGCTTCTCGATCGCCACCTCGTCGACGCGGCGGTCGGCCGTGAGGATGATGTCGCCGTCCTGGACGTTCACGCGCTCGGCCGGGACGGCGGCGCGTGCCGCCTCCCGCGCCTGTTCGGTGGCGTCCGTGTCCTCGATCAGCGTGGTGACGATGCGCGGACGCACCAGCTCGGCGGCCAGGAGGGCCTCGTCGGCGCTGAACGCGGGGCCGACGAGGGCGGCGGCGCCGTCGCGAGCGGCCTGCACGCTCTGCTCGTTGAGCGACACGCTGAGCTGCTCGTTCAGCACACGCCGGCCTTCCGCCTGGACGGCGTCCCAGCGCTCGTCGCTGAGCGCGAGCGCCGTCTCGATGCTGCGCGGAGAAAGCTGCAGCCCGGCGAGCTGGTCGCGCTTGCGCTGGTCATCGATGGTCTGTCCGCGTATCTGCGATACCTGCGCGATGGCGCCGTCGTAGTCCTCGAGCTGCCGGGCGCGGATGTCCGGCTCATAGACCAGCACGGGCTGGACGGCCTCGGCGGCCTCCTGGCGGCGCTGCTCGGTGAGGTACTCGCTCTCGAACGAAACGGAGCGTGGCGCGCGCACGGTGCGTGACGCGATGTCGCCCACGCTGACATCGAACTGGCTGGGGAAGAGGGGGAACAGCGCGATCAGCAGCAGCGCGGCAAGGGCCGCGCCGAAGGCCGCCGCCATCCAGATCGAGATCGGGCGCGGCTTGCCGCGATCGAGCATCTGCATCGCATCAGGATAACAGGGTGTCAGGCGGCTTCGGCTCTCCCGCCGGCGTGGTGCGCCGCCGCCACCCGAGTCAGCTCGGCGAGCAGGCGGTCGTGCTCGGTGACGGCGAGCCAGATGCGCGCCACGTCCACGTCGCGCGGCCACAGCCGCACGCGCTGTGGCCGCGCCAGTTCCACTTCGAGGAGGCGTCCGCCGTGGCTGCAGGAGATGCGGTCCCGGAAGTTGGTGGACAGGCCGAAGCGGTAGCGCCAGCGCGGGCGGGGGTCGATCTCGCGGACCGCGACGATGTCCGAGAGCGGGAACCGGGCGTTGAAGAACGACTCGAACCGCACGCTCACGAAGTCGCCGTCGACCTCCACGCCGCCATCGTCAATCGCGGAGGCGAACAGCGCGCCCGTGACGACGAACCAGATGACGACTACGAGGCCAAAGATGGCGCGTTCGGCCTCGGGTGAGGTCCCGCTGCGCAGCGCGGGATAGAGCGTGACCAGGGCGAACGCGGCCGTGGCCACCATGAGGGCGCGCAGCGGCAGGCGGAACCAGAACGCGTCGGCGAAGGTGAAGCGCATCATGGGCCTGCGTCGAGTGTCGGCGCGAGGAGCGCGATCCGAAGTGGGGCAGCACCCGGAACGGTGGGGCGAGGCTACAGGCCGCTGACCGTCAGGTTGCCGACCAGGACCGTAGGGGTGGCGGCGCTGCCGAACCACTGGAGGTCGTCGCCGACGGCCTGTACGTCGGCCAGCAGCCGCCGCATGTTGCCGGAGACGTTGATCTCGTCCACCGGGTAGGCGAGCCGGCCGTCCTCGATCCAGATGCCGGCGGCGCCCTTCGAGAAATCGCCCGTCGTCTGGTTGTAGCCGAAACCCATCATCGTTGTCAGGTAGAGGCCGTCCCTGATCGAAGAGATGATGCTCTCGCGCGGCGTCTCGCCCGGCTGCCAGACGAGGTTGCTCGCGCCGATGCCGACGCCGTCGGTCGTGCGCGATGCGCTGCCGGTCGTGCGGCGGCCCGTCCGGCGGGCGTAGTAGGAGTCGAACAGGAACTGGCGGAAGACGCCGGCCTCGAAGAGCGGGCGTGGCTGCTGCCGCACGCCTTCGCCGTCGAACGGGCGCGTCGCGAGGCGTCCTGGCAGCAGCGGGTCGTCGGTGACGTTGACGAGCGGTGAGCCGACCTGCGTCTCCTCGGCGCCGACGAGGAAGGTGGAGCGCTTGAAGAAGGCGTCGCCTGCCGCCGCGGCGACGACCATCCCGAGCAGGCTGGCCGTCATCGTCGGGTCGAAGACGACGGGCACCTGGCGCGTCGTCACCTTGCGCGGGCCGAGTTTCCGCAACACCCGCTCGGCCGCGCGCCGGCCGACGTCCTCCGGCGCCTCCATGCGGTGGAGGAGGCGCTCGGCCGTGTACCAGTAGTCGGACTGCATCTTGCCGGCGGGG
>DATMAH010000120.1:0-2290 GCA_035583735.1 Dehalococcoidia bacterium | reverse complement strand
CGGATGCCTTCGCGGACTCCGTCCGCCACGAGGCTGGCGAGGAAGTGGTCGAACGCCGCGTGACTCCCGCCGAGGACGTGCGCGTCAAGCGCAGGAGCCTCGCTCTTCGGGAGCTGTTGTTTGAGAAGGGTGCGCCCCGTGCCATCCTGGCCGAGGCTTTGGCCGGTTCGCTCGAAGATGCCCGCAGTCTAGCGGTTACGGAGCATCACGTCGTCCGCTACGCGACGCCATTTACGTAGCCGTTCTTGTTCGCCCGATGGGGCGAATCTACACTGACTGCGTGGGCGCGGATTATGGCATCGACCTCGACGAGGTGCGCCGGGTGATCGACTCGGCGGAGGTGCTGGTCGTGCGGTTCTCCGTGAGCGACCGGCGGCTGCTCATTGACTCGCGGACGAACGACGAGGCGGGGCCGATGGTGCGCGTCGTGCCGAAGGCCACGTCCGTGCAGGACCGCTTTCGTGCGATCAAGGCGCTGCGGCCGCGCTTCCGGGTGCCGCTGCAGATCATGACGTTCCACTGGCCACGGCACGCGCGCTCGCTCGAGGAGTCGGGCATCTGGGAGCACATCCGCCGGCGGATGATCGAGAAGGGCGGGGAGGCGATGGGACGGGAGTGCGACGAGGCGCTGCGGCAGCTCTGCGAGGAGGAGCGCCGGGTGGAGATGGCGGCGGTGATGGGCGGCGAGGGGTTCCAGACGCTGTGGCCGGCGGGCGTGCACGATGAGTGAG
This sequence comes from Dehalococcoidia bacterium, assembly GCA_035583735.1. Taxonomy (GTDB): domain Bacteria; phylum Chloroflexota; class Dehalococcoidia; order DSTF01; family JACRBR01; genus DATMAH01. Next base: position 1,559 of record DATMAH010000120.1, on the reverse strand, counting down.
ACCCGGGACCGCATCATCGACCTGCGCTCCGACACCGTGACGGTGCCGTCGGATGCGATGCGGCGCGCCATCGCGGAGGCGGAAGTGGGCGACGACGTCTTCGGCGAAGACCCGACGGTGCGGCGGCTGGAGCAGATGGCGGCCGAGCGCACGGGCAAGGAAGCGGCCGTCTTCGTCGCCAGCGGCACGATGAGCAACCTGGTGGCCGTGCTGACGCATACGCGGCACGGCGACGAGGCGATCTGCGGCAGCGAGGCACACGTCCTGCACTACGAGGTCTCGGGCGCGGCGGCGCTGGGCGGCGTGCAACTGCGGCCGGTCGCAAACGACGTCCGCGGCCGCATGAACCCAACGGAGGTGGAGGCGACGGTCCGCGGCGAGAACGTCCACATGCCGCCGACGACGTTGCTGCTGCTGGAGAACACGCACAACCGCTGCAGCGGTGCCGCGATCCCGCTGGACGACGTGCGCGAGCTGTCGGAGCTGGCGCACCGGCACGGGATGAAGGTGCACGTCGATGGCGCGCGCATCTTCAACGCGGCGCTGGCGCTGGGCGTGAGCGTGGCGGAGCTATCGGCGCCGGCCGATTCGGTCGGCTTCTGCCTGTCGAAGGGGCTGGGCGCGCCGGTGGGTTCCGTCCTGTGCGGGGACGGCGAGTTCATCGCGCGGGCGCGGAAGGTGCGGAAGATGCTGGGCGGCGGCACGCGGCAGGCGGGCATCATCGCGGCCGCCGGCGTGTACGCGCTGGAGTGCATGGTCGACCGGCTGGTGGAGGACCACGAGAACGCGAAGCTGCTGGCGCGCGGGCTGGCGTCGCTGCCGAACGTGGAACTGGACCCGGAAAGCATCGATACGAACATCGTCATCTTCGGCGTGAGGGGCGACTGGCTGGGGTTCCAGCGAGCGCTGAAGCAGGCGGGGGTGCTGAGCACCGTCCCGCGGCCGGGCAGCATCCGCATGGTCACGCACTTCGGCATCGACCGGGGCGACATCGAAGAGGCGCTGGAGCGCGCGCATCACGCGGCGGCCGCCGTCGCATGAGGGGTCCCGGCGCGCGCCGCCTCGCCACGATCGGGCTGCTCGCCGGCGCCGCGCTCTTCGGGGCGCTCGCCTCGGCGTGCGAGCTGGACGAGAGTTGTGATGACTGCGTCGACATCGTGGCGGCGATCCCGTGGGACGGGCCGGAGGAGTACAGGTACGAGCTGCTGCGCAATGGCGAGCGCGTCGGGACGTACACGCTGTCGGTGGAGGAGGGCGAGGGCGAGACGTGGGTGCTGGTGCAGCGCTACGACGGCGACGAGGGAGACTCTGACGTCGCGACGGTGACGGTCGAGCGGGACACGCTGAAGCCGGTCCGCACGCTGCGAGAGGTGCAGGGGGAGGACACGCGGCGCGTTGCCGAGGCCACGTACGAGGCGGTGCCGGAGGGCGAGTGCGACGCCGGGGTCGTCGCGCGCATCGAGCAGCGGGTATACAGCCCGCCGGACAGCGATGAGCCGGACAGCACGCGCCGCAACCCGCTGTGCGTGCCGGAGCACTCGTACGAGAACGACACATCG
>DATMAH010000119.1:0-4769 GCA_035583735.1 Dehalococcoidia bacterium | reverse complement strand
GACCGCGTCCCTAACGACTCACGACCAACAACCGTCCGCCTAGATGTTGCTCTTCGTCTGGCCGCCGTCGACGTTGATGCAGGCGCCGGTGATCCAGCTCGCGCGCGCGGAGCAGAGGTAGACGACGAGGTCGGCGACCTCCTCGGGCCTGCCGAAGCGCCCCATCGCGATGTGCTGCTCGACGAAGCGGGCCATGCCCTCGGGGTCGGCCTGGACGCGGCGGTCCCAGGAGCCGCCCGGGAACTGGATGGAGCCGGGGGCGACGGAGTTGACGCGAATGTTGTCCTTCGCAAGGGCGAGCGCGCTGTTCTTCGCGTGGCTGATCATCGCCGCCTTCATCGCGTTGTACGGCAGGCCGCCGCCGGCCTCGCGGCCCCAGATGGAGGCGATGTGGACGACGGCGCCGCCGCCCTGCTCGCGCATGTGCGGCACGGTGGCGCGCGTGGCGCGGACGGCCGCCTCGATGTTCGCGCGGTAGGCGTTCGTCCAGCCGTCGTCGTCGTCCGGGAAGGAGCCGCCGGCGTTGTTGACGAGGATGTCGATGCGGCCGAGGCGCTGCGCCGTTTCCGCCACCATGCGCTCGATGTCCGCGGCGACGGTCACGTCGGCGATGATGGGGACGGCGCGCACACCGAGGGCGGCGCATTCGGCCTGCGCGGCCTGTAGCGCCTCCTCGCCCCGCGCCACCAGCGCGACGTCGCAGCCCTCGCGCGCGAAGGCGAGCGCGATCGCGCGGCCGATGCCGCGCGAGGCGCCGGTGATCAGCGCGGCCTTGCCCCTGAGTTCGAGGTCCACGGGCACAGGTTGGCATGCGATGGGGGTGGTCGCTAGTCGCTGTTCGGTCTCCGCTGGGTTCTCGGCTCGCGTAGGTGGCGCTGTTGGCGCGACGCCTGGCAACCGGCAGCGTGCTGAGGAACCGGCGCGAGCGGCGTTTCGGCGGTGACGAGCGGCATCGGGAGCGGACTGCGCGGCGAGACGACTTCTCCGGCAGCGTGCTCGTCGTTAGAGGGTTGGCGCGGCGCGGGCGGCTCTGGACCACCAGCTACCAGGGAGTATCTGCCCCTGACCAACGACCTACTTGAGCTTCAGCTCGCTGGAGTGGCCGGGGAAGAGGCGCGCCTTCGGGTCGACCTTCGCCTTGGCGGCGTTGGCGGCGATGGCGGCCTGGCCGAATCCGGTGACGATGAGGTTCAGCGGCTCGGAGCCATCGACGGCGGCGATGTCGCCGGCCGCGTAGACGCCGGGCAGGTTCGTCTCCATGAAGCCGTCGGTGCGGATGTGGCGGTTGTCGGCCAGCTTCAGTCCCCACGCTTCGATCGGGCCGAGCGCGGCCTTGAAGCCGATGTTGATGAGGACGGCGTCAATCGCCAGCTCACGCTCTTCGCCGGTGCGGTTGTCGTAGATCGTCGCGCCGCGCACCTCGCCGTCGCCGATGACGCGCTTGATCTCGTAGAAGGTGAGGACGGGGATGCCGCTCGCCTTGAGCGCGGCGACAGACGCCTCGTGCGCGCGGAACTGGTCGCGGCGGTGGATGAGCGTGACGCTGGCGGCCCAGTCCTTGAGGTTCAGCGCCCAGTCGACGGCCGTGTCACCGCCGCCGACGATGAGGACGTTTTTGCCGCGGAAGGGGCGCTTGTCCTTCACGAAGTAGTAGACGCCCTTGCCCTCGTACTCGGCGACGCCGGGCTTGTCGATCTTGCTGGGCGCGAAGGCCCCGATGCCGGCGCTGATCAGCACCGTGCGGCTGTAGTGCGCTTCCGTCGCCGTGCCCAGCCGCCACACCTCCTCGCTGTCGACTGTGACGCGGGTCAGCGTCTCGATGCGCTGGTTGTAGACCCACTCGGGCTCGAAGAGCGCCACTTGCTCGATGAGCTGCCGGACGAGGTCCTGGGCGAGGATCTTCGGGTGGCCGGGCACGTCGTAGATGAGCTTCTCGGGGTAGAGGACGGCGAGCTGGCCGCCGGGCTCTGGTAGCGCCTCGATGATCTTCGTGCTCATGCCGCGCAGGCCGGCGTAGAACGCCGCGAAGATGCCCGTCGGGCCGGCGCCGATAATCGTGAAATCGACGACCTGGCTGTGGGGACTGGTGCCGTTGACGCTGGAATCGGGCATCGGTGCGCGCTCTCCTTGCTTCGCTCCCTTCAAGGCTAGCGGATTCCGGGCGAACGTGAGATGCGGAAACCCCCGGCACGGGGGTTGCGATTCCCTTACCGGGTGGGACTAACGGCGCGCGCGTCAAGCGGCCATACTCAGGCCATGCACCACTGGCACGTCGTCCACACCGTCGGCGCCACGCCGATGCTGGAGCTGCGGCACGTCTCGCCCGACCCACACGTCCGCCTGTTCGCCAAGCTGGAGGGCTTCAACCCCACCGGCTCGATCAAGGACCGCATTGTCAAGCACATGATCCAGCACGCCGAACGCGACGGCGTGCTCGTGCCGGGCGACACGATCATCGAAGCGAGCACCGGCAACACCGGCATCGCGCTGGCGATGATCGGGCGGGCGCTGGGGTACAACGCGCGCATCGTCATGCCGGAGAACATCTACCCGGAGATCCCGAGGATGCTGGCGGTGTACGGCGCCGACGTGCACTGGGTGCCGGCGAGCGAGGGCGTCACCGGGGCGATGCGCGTAGCGCGGGAGATGGCGGCGCGGGAGCGCTGCTTCATGCTCGACCAGTTCGCCAACCCACACAACGCGCGCGCGCACTACGTCTGGACCGGCGCCGAGATCCTGGCGGACGTGCCGGAGGTCGACGTCTTCATCGCCGGGCTGGGGACGGGCGGGACGGTGATGGGCGTCGGGCAGCGGCTGAAGGAGGCGAACCCGGCCACCAAGGTGATCGCCGTCGAGCCGCATCCGGGCGGCGGCCAGGTGCAGGGGCTGAAGTCGCTCGCGGACGGCTTCATCCCGCCGATCCTCGACCTCGCCTTCCTCGACGGGAAGATCCTGGTGCGCAGCGGACACGCCTTCCGCGCGGCGCGCCTGCTGATGGAGCGCGAGGGGCTGTTCGCGGGCGTATCGTCGGGCGCGGTGCTGCACGCGGCGCTGAAGTTCGCGGCGAGGTTGCAGCGCGGCAACATCGTGATGACGTTCGCCGATTCCGGGTGGAAGTACCTCGACACGAACCTGTGGTCGCGCCCGATGCCGACGGAGGAGGAAGAGGAGAGCCTGGACGACATCATCTGGTGGTGAGTGGTGTGTGGTGAGTGGTGTGTGGTGAGTGGTGCGGGTGAGTGGTGAGTGGTGAGTGGTGGGTGGTGAGTGGTGGGTGGTGGCGTCGTTCGGCACGGAGTCGAAGCAGCAGGCGTCGCTGTTGTTCCACAACGGGGCGCGGATCCGGGCGACTATCCGTCGTTGGAGGGCGAGGACGACGTCAGCCGAGTGATGAAGTTCGCGTCGGTGGCGGATGCGAAGAGAAGGCGCGGGGAGTTGCGGCCGATCGTGAAGGCGTGGATCAAGATGCGCGGTGAGTCATGGCCGGTGTCTCGTAGGGCATGAGCTGTTCCCAGTGCGGCGAGTCGCTATCCGTTAGGTCGGAAGCGCCAGGGACGGTCCCAGAAGCACACGACTCCCGACAACGACGCGCGGTGTCAGGAGTGCGTGCGGGCGAGGCGCGCGGTGAGCGCGTCGAGTTCCGTGACAAAGAACAGGTCGCGGCCTCGTCCCGCCTCTACGACGAGGTCGCGGAAGGCGTTGCTGGCGGCGGCGTGCGACGAGACATCGCCGACGACGGCGAACTGGAACCCGTAGTTGACCATCTTCTGCAGGACCTCGCCGGCGACCCCGGTCCGCAGGTCGAAGAATGCCGCGCCGAGACGGTCCGCCGGGACGGCGATGAGGCGCGCGCCCTCCGACATCGCCTCTTCGATGAGGGGGCGAGCGCCGTCCGCCGTCTCGATCACGGGCCACTCTTCGCCCACGACGAGGCAGGGCACACCGGCGAGGTCGACGACGTGCGCGGCGCACGTCAGTCCTCGAGCCCGACCAGCGCGCCCAGCCCGACGACGAGCTCGTCCCGGCGCATCACCTCGCGGACGGCGAGCAGCACGCCCGGCATGAAGCTGTCGCGGCCGGTGGTGTCGTGGCGGATCGTCAGCGTCTGTCCCTGCCCGCCGAAGATCACCTCCTGGTGCGCTACGAGGCCGGGCAGGCGCACGCTGTGGATCGTCACGCCGCCGTGCTCGCCCGCGCGGGTGCCGGGCAGCGGCGTCGTCTCGGGGACGTTGCGGGAGAACGGCCGGCCGCCGCGCGCCTCGAGCATGGCGCGCGCGGTCGCGAGCGCGGTGCCGGAGGGTGCGTCTACCTTCTGGTCGTGGTGCTGTTCGATGATCTCCGCGGCGTCGAAGAAGCGGGAGGCGATGCGCGCCATGTGCATCATGAGCACGGCGCCGATGGCGAAGTTGGGCGCGACGGCGCCGCCGAGCTTCGCCTGCGCGCACTGCCGCCGCAAGGCTTCGACGTAGTCGTCGCCGAGGCCGGTGGTGCCGATGACGGGGCGTACGCCGCGGGGGACGCAGGCGGCGGTGAGCTGCGGCGTCCACGCGGCGTTCGTGAAGTCGACGACGACGTCGGGCGTCGTCTCGTCGCAGGCCCGCGCCGCGTCGCCGTAGACGGTGAACGTATCGCCCGACGCGCTGGCGATGACGCTGCCGCCGGCCATGGCGTCGACGACGCCGACCGGCGCGACGCCGTCCGCCGCGGCGAGCCCGTCGAGGATGGCCCGCCCCATCTTGCCGCTGCCGGAGATCAGGACACGGATCATG
>DATMAH010000118.1:0-6199 GCA_035583735.1 Dehalococcoidia bacterium | reverse complement strand
CACGTCACGCCGTCGTCGCGCGCGTCGCGCACGCGCAGTTCGATGCGCCCGTCGTCGAGCAGGATGCGGTCGCCGGGGCGCACGTCGTCCGCGAGCCGGGTGTACGGCGTCGTCAGCCGCGCCGCCGAGCCGGGCGCTTCGCCGGGCACGATGCGCACCGTCCGGCCGGTCACCAGCTCCGCCGCGCCGCCACGCAGCCGGCCGATCCGCACCTTCGGCCCCTGCAGGTCCTGCAGCACCGCGACGACGCGCTCCAGCCGCGCGGCGACGCGCCGCGCCATCGCCACGCGCCGCGCATGCTCGTCGCGCGTGCCGTGCGAGAAGTTGAGGCGCACGACATCGACGCCAGCCGCGACCATCGCGGACAGCACCTGCTCGTCGTCCGTCGCCGGACCGAGCGTGGCGATGATCTTCGTCGCCCGGGGAGCTTCAGGCATGCATCAGGCTAGCGCGCAACAAGCCAGGACGAAGGACGAAGGACCTGGGGCCTGGACCCTAGGACCTGACGGGCTCCCCAGGCTCCAGGTTCGAGGTTCCACGTGTTCTAGGTTCTAGGTTCGAGGTCCTTGAGCCCCGGCTTCCAGCTTCCACGTCCTGCGCCGAGCCGCGGCGCCCTCAACCGATCGCCGCCGCGACGGCCTCGCGCAGGCTGCCCGGCGCGATCGGCGCCTGCGCGACGACGCGCTCTCCGACGGCGACGACCGGGACCACGTCGTTGAAGCGCTCGCGCAGCTCGTCGTCCGTGTCGATGTCGATGGTCCGCAGCGCGAACCCCAGCTCGTGCCGCAGGGCCGCCAGCTCGTCCGCCGCCTCGTCGCAGAGGCCACAGTCGCGGCGGGTGTACAGGGTCACCTCGGACATCTCAGCGCGAATAGCGGGGCGCCGTCTGCGTCACGGGTGCGCGCGACTCGTCCGCTGGCGGCGGCTGCTGTGGCGAAGGCTGCGGCGAACGCAACACCGTCCACGCAAGCCCCACCACGCCGACGGCGAACGTGAACATCGAGACGACCTGCGGGAACGTCATCCAGTCGCGGATCACGTGCTCCGGGCAGCCGTCCAGCGCCGGGCAGTTGATGCCGGAGTCGATGCGCAGGTAGCTGACGCCGAACCGCATCGCCGAGTAGAGGATGACGCCCGTGAAGAACGTGATGCCGGGCCGGTGCTCCCAGAACTTCCAGAACACCAGCGCCAGCAGCCCGATGATCAGGAAGTCGCCCAGCATCTCGTAGCCGGTGGCCGGATGCGTCGCCGGCACGTTCAGGCCGCCGTACACCTCCCACGTGGGGCTGTTCGGATGCGTGTAGACGACGCCCCACGGCAGGTCTGTCGTCTTTGCCACGTGCTCGCCGTTGATGACGTCGCCGATGCGGCCGATGCCCATGCCCAGCAGCAGCCCGAAGATCGCCGCGTCCAGCCCGCGCAACACCGGCAGCTTGCGGAAGGCCCCGAAGATCACCGCCCCGAGCACGCCGAAGATGACGGCGCCGTAGATAGAGATGCCACCCTCGTTGATCCGCAGCACGTCCAGCCACTGTCCCTCGAACCGCTCCCGGTTCTCGATCACGTACAGCAGCCGCGCGCCGATGATGCCCGCCGGCACGCCGACGAGCGCCACGCTGTAGGCGTCGTCTTCCGTCACCCCCTGCTTGCGCGCCATCCAGGCGCCCAGGTAGACGCCCAGCGCGATGCCCACCGCCGTGAACACGCCATGCCACGTCAGTTGCAGCGAGCCAAAATCGGTGATGTTCGGGTCAATGCCGATCTCGATCGAGAGCAGCGCTGAAGCCAGTCCCACTTAGTCGTCCTCCTCGAGTTCCCGGGGCACCGGCAGCCCGGTGCGCCGCGCGAGGATCCGCATGTCCTTCTCGAACCCGCCGCTCTTCTCCGCGAGCGCCGCCACCTGCGTGCGCTCCGGCGTGATCTTGATCCACAGCCTGCGTCGCGGCACGTAGAAGGTTATCGCAAGGCCGATGAGGAGCATAGCCGTCGCCGCCCAGATGAACCACGCGCCGTGGTCGCGCTTCACCGAGATCCCCGCGAACTCCCGCCGCCCGCCGAACGTGTACTCGTACCCGTCCACCACCGTCGGCTCGCCGCGCGCGAGCGAGATCGCCGGCTTCCCCTGCGATACCAGCAGCAGCGACTCCTCCCCGTCGGCGCCCTCGACCATCTGCGCCAGCACCTCGTTGTCGCCGCTGCCCGGCACCTGCACGCCCACCGCCGCCGGCAGCGCCTCCACGGCGTCGAACCGCACCGTCAGCGCGCCCAGCGCCGCCTCGGCGCCCTCGTCGATGCGCGCCGCCGCTGACTCCGCCTGCGCCCGCGGGTCGAACGCCACCACCTGCCAGGCGTCCTCCCCCTTCGCCGTGATCCCCACCCACAGCACCTGCTCCGGCGAGACGCGCACCGTCGTGCCGCTCGCGTAGCCCAGGAAGTCCGTCGGCGCGATCACGTCCGAGACGAGCGTGCGCGCGCCGTCGCTGATCGTCACGCGCGGCGCCGCCGTCACCTCCTCCATCGGGAACGTCTCCAGGAAGACGGTGTTGCCCGTCGCCACCTCACGGATGCGCAGCTCCGCCCCGTCGCCGAAGAACGCCACCTGGTGGAAGCGGTAGCCGCCGTACTCCAGCGGGTCGTTCACCGTCGTCACGCCCGACTTCACGGCGCGCCCGTTCTCGAAGATCGTCAGGTGCGTGCGGAAGTCCAGCGGGTTGCCCTCGTCGCCGTAGACGCCGATCGCGTCGTCCACGCGCACCTGGATCTGGTTCGCGTTGCTGACGGCGAAGATCGGCGCGCTCGTCCCCTCGCCGGTGAACACGCTGGCCGTGAAGCCCGTCGCCCACGAGACGAGGCCGCCGGCCAGAAACAGGATCAGCGCCAGGTGGCTGACGAACGTCCCGAGCTGCGCCCACGCGAAGCGGTCCGCGAACACGTACGTCGCGCCGTCGCGCCGCTGCGTCTCCGTCCGGAAGCGCATCGCCGCCAGCGCGGCGGTGAGGCGCTCCGGCGCCGCCGCCGCCAGCGTCGCCCGGTTGTGCGCGCGCTCGAAGAAGCTCTCCGGCACCGACTTCGGCGGCCGCACGACGTTGCGCCACGTCGGCGCCAGCCGGTTGAAGGTGCAGGTGGTGACGAACAGCACCAGGAAGGCGAGCGCGGCGAGAAACCAGCGCGTCGTGAAGAGGTTGAAGAAGCCCAGCCGGTGCATCGGGTCCGTCAGCGGCCCGAACGTCCCCTCCTGCGACTCCACCCACGCCGCGACCGCCGCGTCGTTGCCCCGCATCGCCTCCGGGATCTGCGGGATGACGGTGCCGGCCAGCCCCAGCAGCGCCAGCAGCGCGATGTAGACGACGGCCGCCCGCACGGAGGTGAGCAGGCGCCAGACCGGCCCCCAGGGGTCGAATCCGAGCCCGCGCGGGGCGGCGGCCGTCGTCGTGTTCGTGGCCATCGGCGCCTACATGATGACATCGGGGATGGGCAGTTCACAGCCGGAGGCTACGGGCCGGGCCGTCGCGTGGCGGGCGGGCCCAGAGAAGTGGGCGCGAAGCAGTCCCAAGACACAGAGACAGAGCGAGAGACCCCCGAGTAACGTTGGCGCCTCCTCCTTTTCATTTGGCCTGTAGCGCGATGCCACCTCTAGCCTCCAACCTCCACCGCCCCCACCGCCCGCCGCTCCTCCAGCCAGCGGCGGAACTCCGTCTCCGGGTCCTCCACGCCCAGCTCGTCCGCGGCGCGGCGGCGGGAGTGGATGCCGGCCGCCACCAGCGCCCGCTCGTCCTCGACCAGGCGGCTGCGATCGAGCGGCAGCACGCTGCCCCAGACGATGCGCGTCCGGTACGGCGCGAAGCTCCGCCCGCCGCCGCGCCCTGCGCCGCCGCCCGCGCCGCCGCGTTCGCCGAAGCGTTCGAGGATGCGCAGCGCCATCTCGTTCCGGCGCCGGTACGCCGCCGCGCGGATCAGCCGCTTGCGGCTCACCTTCTTCAGCAGCGGGTCCAGCTCGATGTTCAGCGCCACGCCCGACAGCGCCGCCCGGTTGTCGCCGAACGCCGTCCGCGGCGACTCCCCCAGGTCGTGCAGCGCCCGGTACAGCATCTCGATGTAGTCGACGTGCAGCTTCACCCCGCCGCCCTGCAGCAGGTCCAGCAGGTAGGCGCGCGCGTGCTCCGGCAGCTCCCACACCGCCCCCGGCACCACGGCGATGTCGCTCGACTCCGTCACGTTCTCCAGCACCGCGATGGGGTTGCCGGACAGCTCCAGGATCATCGAGAGCTGCGTGAAGGCGCGGTTCAGCTCGCGCAGCGGCTCCTTGATCGCCGGCAGGTCGGACACGCCCCAGAACTTCTTCGGCTCGCGCAGGTTGGGGAAGATGACGAACGGGATGAAGCCGTACGGGTTCTCCTGCCGCTCCACCTGCCGCCCGTCCACCCACAGCTCGAAGTCCGCGTCCGTCCACGATTCGACGACCTCGACGGAGGGCTCGCCGCCGTTCGCGGCCGGGGACGGCCGGGCGGCGCGCGCGGCGCGCGGCTGCACGCCGTACAGCTCGCGCGCCGTCTCGGCATCGATGCTGTAACGGCTGGCGACGCGGCGCACGCGCGTGATGTCGTCGCCGTCGTGCCAGGCGAAGAGGCCCTGCACGTCGGGAGCGCTGATGCGCACGCGGCGCTCCGCGGCGTCCCACGTCACCTTGTACGCGCCGTCGCCCAGCACTGCCGCGTCGACCTCCGTGTCGAAGTCGAGCTGCTCCAGGTTGTTCGCCGCCGCGATGTCCGCCAGCGCCGCCTCCGTCTCGCGCGCCCGCGCCGCCGCCTCCGGCGTGCCGTCCTCCGGGTCGGCGGCGACGTGCATGCCCGTCAGCAGGTACGACGCCGTCTTGTCGATGATCGCCTTCGCGTAGTTGAAGACGAGGCGGCGCCGGCGGTCGCGCACCATCGCCGGCCACTGCTCGCCGTTGTAGAAGGCGAGGTTGTCGGCGTAGCGGCGCAGGCGCTCGCCGTCCATGCGGCGGATCCGTTCGGGCAGGGTGATGGTGGCCGTAGTCGTCATGGCGTCGCTCCTGTCGAAGTCGGGTGCAGAATGCGAAGAGCGGGACGACGGTCGTCAGCCCTCAGCCGCGCTCCGCGTCCCTCGTTCCGGGTTCCAGGTCCCAGGTCCCCGGTCCCCGGTCCTTCCGTCCTCCCTTGCGCGCTCGAGGATCCGGAACACCTGCCGGCGCGAGACGCCGTATGTCTGCGCGAGCAGGTCGATCGGCGCGTTGTGCTTGCGGCGCAGCAGCGCGATCTCGCGGTCGCGGGCGTGCTGCGCGCTGCGCCGCGCCGGCGGCTCGTCGTAGCGGCAGCGCGCGAACGGGCAGCGCAGGCAGCTCGGCGCCAGGTCGCACCCCGTGTCGCGATACTCCGCGTGCTCCGGCAGCGTGTCGCGCCGCACCAGCGGCAGCGCCTCGTCGACGACGCGCAACCGCGACGGCTGCACGCTCCTCCGCCTGTAGATCCTCTCGTCGTCCCGCAGCGCAACCATCGTGCAGTCACCTGGTCATTCGTCGTTGGTCGTTAGGGTTCGGTCGTCGGCAGCCTGCTGCCGTCCCGCTTCCCGCTGCCCGCTTCTCGCTTCTCGCTTCCAACCTCTACTCCCGCACCCTGCCCGTCGCCCGCCGCCGCTGCGCCGTGCGCGATGCGTGCACGAGCAGCGCCGCGCTCACCAGGTAGTCGTCGTGGCCGTCCGCGGGGTCGACGTAGAAGTTCATCGTGCAGTTCGCGCGATAGGCGACGCGCGCCAGCTCGCACTGCCGCTGGAACTCCGCCCACTCGGGCGAGCCGTCGCGCGCGTACAGCTTCAGCCGTCCGCCGTTCACCGCCGCCAGCAGCCCGAACCCGAGCTGCGACTTCGCCTGCGCGCTGAACTTCACCGCGTCGACGTGCGCCTCGCCGACCGCCCGCGCGATCAGCCGCGCCGCCGTCTCGCCCAGGCCGGTGGCGTCGACGGCCACGCGCCGCACGCGCCATACGTTGCGCAGCAGGTCGATGACGCGCGGCAGCAGCGTCTCGTGCGGCTCGCCCGTCCACGCCACGTGCTCGACGATCTCGACGCGCGGCTCCTGCACCAGCACGCCGGCCGCCGGATAGACGATGCGGCCGACCGTCAGCACCGTCGCGTCGCGCGCCGTCCGCGCGGGCGCGGCGGCGAACGCGTCCGGCGCGTCGTC
>DATMAH010000117.1:0-9886 GCA_035583735.1 Dehalococcoidia bacterium | reverse complement strand
CGCGCCGCACCCACGCCGGCCGCGCCGTCCGTCGCGGTGACGCAGGACGCGCGGCCGCCATCGGCGACGACCCCGCCCTCCGGCACCCCGCCGGCCGCGAGCGACGAGACGCCCCTCGCGCCGGTGGAGCTGCAAGAGCTTGCCCTGCTCACGATCCGCGAGGACGAAGTGCCCTTCGGGTTCCGCGTCCGCTCATCGATCCCGGTGACGCGCAACGAGGTCGTCGCGGGGCAGATCGCCATCGGCCGCCTGGCGGCGTATCTCGAGGACAACGGCGTGCTCGGCGCCTGGGCCGTGCTCTACACGCGCGAGCAGCCGAACTCAGGGCTCAGCTCGATCGCCTACCAGTTCCAGACGGCGGAGGGCGCGCGCGGAATGGTCGCCACGATCGCCAGCCTGACGACGGCCGATTACACGACGGCGACGGCGGTCGAGCCGGTCCCGGCCGAGACCGTGGGCGACGCGTCCGTGATGATGCGGTACCGGCTGCCGGGCGCGCGGACGCTCGAGCTGACGTGGTCGCACGGGAACCGCGTCGGGCAGGTGCTCCTGCGCTACTCCGGCGACGTGGAGACGCCGGGCGACCGCGAACTGCTCCTGGGCCTGGCGCGCATCATGCAGCAGCGGATCGCGGACGCCGCCGGCCGGTAGGATGGCGCTGCTCGGGCGGGATTGTCAGACTAAATAGGTCAACAAACTGGAGAAGGAGCAGGTGATGCCGAGGAAAGACGAACGCGAGCCGTTCTATCGCGTGGACGTGGGTGAGGCGAAGGAGATGCTCGCCGCCGACGACGTCGTCGTCATCGACGTGCGGAACCCGAACGAGTACCAGTCCGGGCACCTGCCGGGCGCCTCGCTGATCCCCGTGAGCAGCGTCTTCGCGCGACGTGAGGAACTGCCGAAGGACAAGAAGATCCTGTTCGTGTGCGCGGTCGGCCAGCGGAGCGCGCTGGCGGCGGAGATGGCGGCGGCCGCAGGCCTTCCGGCGGAGCAGCTCTTCAACCTCGACGGCGGCACCGAGGCGTGGAAGAAGGCCGGGGAGCCGCTCGAGTAGTGCCGGGCCCCGGCGCGCCGACAGCAGGCGACGGACAACAGAGATCCCGGCGCCGAGGGCAGCACGTGGGCGTGCTAATGGATGCGCGAGGTTGTGGACTGGTGCGGGACAGCGGCTGGCGGTTGGCTGAGGCGGCTGGCCCTGAGACAGGCCGGGCCGCCGGGGCGGTGAGAAGCCCGGGGCTGCGGTCCTTCGTCCGCCGCCGGCGTTCCGCGCGATGACGCCGCAGCGCGCGGCGGCCGGCGCGATCGTGCTGTGGGACATCGACAACACCCTCCTCTACACGGGCGGCGCGGGGACGGTGGCGATGACGCGCGCCTTCCGCGACCTGTACGGGATCGACGATGCGTTTGGGCGCGTGGAGTTCTCCGGCCGCACGGACACGGCGATCTTCCGCGACGCCGCGCGCGAGCACGGCATCGCCGGAGACCTGGTGGACGAGCAGGCGCGCTTCATGGAGGCGTACCTGCCGCACCTCCGCGCGGCGCTGCACGAGATCACCGGCGGCGCGCTGATGCCAGGCGTGCTGGACGTGCTGTCGGCGCTGGCGGCGCGCGAGGACGTCGTGCAGGGGCTGGGCACCGGCAACTTCCGGCCGGCCGGCGCGATGAAGCTGCGGCACTACGGCATCGATGCGTACTTCGAGGGCGTGGTGGGCGGGTTCGGGGAGGACTCCGAGCACCGGCACATCGTCATCGGCATGGGGATCGAGCGGCTGCGCAACGGGACCGCGGACGGCGCGCGCCCGATCGTGATCGGCGATACCCCTCACGACGTGACGGCGGCGCGCGCGAACGGCGCGTTCGCGCTGGCGGTGGCGACGGGTCGCCACTCCACGGCGGAGCTGCGGGCGGCGGGCGCGGACGCCGCCCTCGACGACCTTTCGGACGTCGAGCGGGTCGTCGCCCTGGTGACCGGGACGGCTACTCGACGAGCTTGACGAACTGCAGGAACGCGTCCGGGTCGTACTCGCGGGCGAAGGCGCCCGTGGTGACATCCGCGCGGACGAAGCGGACCTTCACCTCGCAGTTGTTGCCGGTGCACTTGCCGCTGTCGTAGCCCTCGAGATAGACGAGCGCGAACCCCAGGATTGTGACCATCCCGCTGGAGCCGTTGAGGAACTCATCGATGATCGGGATGAGGAAGACCCGCCGGCTGCAGGCCGCGCTCGACGGAGCGGGTGGACATGCACCCGCGCCCCACGGGTTGCAGGCGCTGTTGAGCGCGTACTTCTGCTGCGTCGCCGGCGGCGTCTCGGGGATCGCCGTGAAGGTCTCCTCGAACGTGTCGCAGGCGGACGTGGTATTGAGCATGCGGAAGTCGATGGCGTCGCGGGAGGGGCCGGGCATGTTGCCGGTCTTCGCCGGACACCCGTCGCCGTCGCACACGGGGGAGTTCTCCGCGCACGTAGCCGGAAAGCTTCCCGGACACGTCGTGGGATCGCACCGGTCGGTGCCCTGGGCGCAGATGTTCTTGCTGCTGCCGTACCTGGCCGCGTCCTCGTACTCGCTGGCGCCGCTGCCGTCGACCTGCACCGAGCCGAAGTTGCCGGGCGCCGGGATCTCGCTGCCAGCGTCGAACTTCACCGTGACGATCTGTCCTGAACTTGCGGCGTCGACCGTATCTTGCGTGACGGTCCAGGGGACGACGCCGGCGCTGGCGCCCGCGGTGAACTTGCCGGCGACGGCCCGCGCGCTGACATCGCGCTCGTCGATCGAGACGATCGGCATGAACGCGAATTCGTGTATCTCGTCGATGACGACGGTGACGGCGGGACTGACGGTGCCACCGGAGACGGTGACGGTCATGCTGTCCGGGTCGACGTTGTTCTTGAGCGCCCAGGCCTCGGCGATGTCCTCCACCTCGTCCTGGTCGGGGAGGCCCTGGGCGGCCGCCAGGGCGATGGCGTCGGCCGCGTTTTGCAGCGTGCGGCGCTCGGAAGCGTAGCCGCCGATGTCCATGGCGAGGCCGGTGGCCGCGATCAGCGCCGGGAGGAGGAGGGCTGCGGTCCAGAGCGTCTGGCCGCGTTCGCCGCGTCGGCAGACGCCCTTCTTGAGCAGGTGCGTGAACATAAGACGCCACTCCGCGCGATACAGCTAAGTCGGGCCGCCGCTCGGCGGCCTGATCTCAACATCGGCCGCAGTGCGCGAAGCCGAAGTGCCCCGGGCCGGCGGCGGCTACTCGATGAGCTTCACGAACTGGACGAGGGCGTCCTCATCGTATTCGCCGGCGAGGGCGCCGGTGGTCAGCTCGGCCTTCACGAAGCGCGCCTGGACCTCGCAGTCGTTGCCGCTCTGGCAGCCGTTGTGGCCCTCGAGGAACATCAGCGCGAAGCCCTTGATCACCACGGGATTCTGGCCACCGCTGAACTCATCGATGATGGGGATGAGGATGACGCGGCGGCTGCAGGGGGCCGACGACGGTGCGGGCGGGCAGGCCCCGGCGCCCCACGGGTTGCAGGCCGGGTTGAGCGCGTACTCCTCGTGCGTGACGGAGCCGGGCGTCGGCGTGGCGGTGGCGCCACCCGGCGTGGGCGAGGGCGTTGGCGTATAGGTTGGGTGTCCGCCGCCGCCGTGGTGCCGCGGGCCGAATCCGGCGGCGCTCACCAGCACGTCGCCCGATGCATCGGCGGACGCCGTGATGGGCGAGAAGACCTCATCGAACGTGTCGCAATCCGAGGAGGTGTTGTCGATGCGGAAGTCGACGGCGTCGCGGGTCGCGCCCTTCATGTTTCCGTTTTCGGGGGCGCATTCGTCGCCGGTGCAGCCGGGCGCGCTCTCCGCGCAGGTGGCCGGATAGCTGCCGCTCGTGCAGTCGGCAACCGTGCAGAGGGCGGTGCCCTGGGCGCAAATGACCGTCTCGGCGCCGAACTTGGCGGATTCCTCGTACGTGCTGGAGCCGTTGCCGTCGATCCGGATGACGCCGAAGTTGCCCGGCGCGATGGGGCCCGCCGAGGAGTCGTATTTGATCGGGACGCTCTCGCCTGTGTTCGTCTGGGCGAGCGTCTGCTCAGAGATCGACCAGGGGACGACGCCGCTGCCGCTGCCGGCGGAGAACTTGCCGGCGACGGCGCGCGCGCCGACGTCCTTCTCCTCGATGCCGATCACCCGCATGAAGGCGAACTGATGCTCCTCCGTGATCGCCACCGTGACGGCCGGCGAGCTCGTGCCGCCGGAGACGGTGACCGTCATCTGGGCCGGGTCGACGTTGTTCTTCGCCGCCCATTCGTCGGCGATGGCATGGACTTCCGCTTCGTCGGGCAGGCCCTGGCCGGCGGCCAGGGCGATGGAGTCCGCAGCGTTCTGGAGGCTGCGGCGTTCGGCGGCGTAGGCGCCCACGTCGGCGGCAATGCCGGCCATCCCTAGCATGACGGGCAGCAGGAGGGCGGCCGTCCAGAGCACCTGGCCGCGCTCGCGGCGCAGGCGCCGCGCGACCGCCCAGGTGCGCCGGAGCGGGGAAACCTCCATTCGCGGGAACCGCATGTTCATTCCTTCCTCGCCCTGTCCACAGAATGATCGGCACGGTTTCCCGCAATCTGAGCCAAAAAATCCCCGATTACCTAGCAGGAAATGGCCCCGGGCTCCCGATACTAGTCAGGGGAAGCCCCCAACGGGGAGTTGATCGGGGAGAGTGACGCGTGCTGAGCTGGATAGCCGAGCGGCTGCGGAAGACCCGCGGCCAGAGCCTGGTGGAGTTCGCGCTCATCGCCCCGATGTTCCTGATCCTGATCTTCGGGGTCATCGACTTCGGGATGGGGCTGCGTGCCTACATCACGGTGTCGCAGGCGACGCGCGAGGGCGCGCGGTCGGCGGCGATCGGCATGGCGCCCGGCACGTTCACGACCGGCGGGGCCGGCGACTGCAACGGCTCGACGAACACGACGGTCGTCGGCAAGGTGTGCGCGACGATGGACAGCCTCGGGCTCTCGAACCTGTCCGAGGTCTCGGTGACCTACCCCGACGGCGTCGCGCCCGGGAACTCGGTGCGGGTGCACGCCGAGTACGAGTACGACTACATCACGCCGCTGAGCGCGGTGGTGAGCTTCTTCACCGGCGGGTCGCTGGGTGGCTCGGTGACGGTGTCGTCGACGACGGACATGCGGCTGGAGTAGCGCCGCCCATCACGGGTCGCCGAGCAGCGGACCGCCCTGATCGATCACCTTGCCCGAGACGCTGATGACACTGGGGCGCTCCTCGCAGTAGCCGCCGATCTCGCACTTCTCGAAGAGGAAGGCGTCGTGGTCGCGGCTGTAGATGATCTGCCAGGAGCCCAGGATGACGTTGTCGCGGCCCCGGCTGAGCTGGTTCTGCAGCACCTTGATGAGCGCTTCGAGTTCCCTGCGGCCCACGGCGGTCTCCTTCGTGTCTGCGCGTTTCGCATCCAGTATGGCACGGGCTGTTCTCCGAGGTGAGGGGCGCGCGGGACCGACGGTGGACGAGTGCCGCCGTACAGGGATGGCTGGTGCCGGGGTGGCCTCTGCCGTTGGGGTCCGGCGCGCGCGTGCGCCGATATAATCGGCGGAGCGCAAGGGGGCGCGATCCGGGATGGACCTTTCGGTGGAGATCGCGGCGGGCAAGCGGTCGCTGACGCTGGCCAATCCCGTCATGGTCGCGTCGGGCACGTTCAGCTACGGCATCGAGTACGCGAAGGTCTTCGATATCGAGCGGCTGGGGGCGATCGTCACGAAGACGACGACGCTGAAGCCGCGCCCGGGCAGCCCGGTGCAGCGGATCGACGAGACGCCGGCGGGGATGCTGAACTCGATCGGGCTGCAGAACGTGGGGATGCGGAAGCTCGTGCGGGACCTGGCGCCGGTGTGGGCGCGCTGGCACGTGCCGGTGATCGTGAGCGTGCTGGGCAGCACGGTGGGGGAGTACGGCGAGTGCGCGGCGGCGCTGGAGGGCGTCGATGGCGTGGCCGCGGTCGAGCTCAACATCAGCAGCCCGAACGCCCAGCAGGGTGGCATGGAGTTCGGGCAGGACGCGCGCGTGGCGGCCGGCGTCACGGCCGCGTGCGCCCGGGCGACGACGCTCCCGGTGATCGTGAAGCTCACACCGAACGTGACGGACGTGGTCGCGATCGCGCGGGCGGTGGTCGACGCCGGGGCGAGCGCCCTCGTGGTCGTGAACACGCTGCAGGCCATGTCGATCGACGTGCGGGCGCGTAAGCCGCGGATCGCGCGGACGTTCGCCGGGCTCTCCGGGCCGGCGATGAAGCCGGTCGCGCTGCGGATGGTGTGGCAGGTGGCAGGCGCGGTGGACGTGCCGGTCATCGGCTGCGGGGGGATCTCGTCGGGGACGGACGCACTGGAGTTCCTCATGGCGGGGGCGGCGGCTGTGCAGGTCGGGACCGCGACGTTCCGCGAGCCGCTGGCGCCGCTCCGCGTGCTGGAGGGGATCGAATCGTTCATGCGCGAGGAGGGCGTGGGGAGCGTGCGGGAGCTGGTGGGGGCGGCGCGGGGATAGCGGGCGGCGGGGAGCTGTCAGCTGTCAGCCATCAGCTATCAGGTATCAGCTATGAGCGATCAGGTTCGGCTGCTGGTTTCACAGTTAGGCTATGAGGGTCGTGCTCATGCGGGCCGCGGCGGTGTGCTGGTCAGCGAGTTGCGTCGCTCGCGCGGCTGTTCGTGTCCGTCGGTTATCTTGACGCTGTCGGGGAGTGGCGCAGTCCGGTAGCGCGCCTGCTTTGGGAGCAGGAGGTCGCAGGTTCGAATCCTGTCTCCCCGACCATCGAGGTTCACAGTTGACAGTTGTCAGTTCACAGTAGCGGCGGGCCGAGGGGTCGTGGGCTGCGTTATCGGTCGGTGGGTGCCGCATCGCACCGACCACTGTCGACTGCGCACCGTGAACCGCGAAGCCGCAGACAAAAAAGGCCCCGAGTGACCTTGCGTCGCTCCGGTTTCGTCCTCCCCCGGCCTTCCGTTCGAGGGGCTTTCGCCGCCTCTACTTGTACCGCCGGGTTCGTCCACCGGTTGGCGCGTAGCCACTCGGGACTGTGTCAACGATACGCCCGCCGTCGGCGACGCGTCAATGGCCGGCGCGCATCAAATGCATCGATCTTTCGCCGTAAGTCAATGTGGTTTTATCGCCACGCGTCGATGCGTCTTATGATCTGCTGCCGGTCCGCCCGTACGCGTGTGCGGCGGGCGTGCGACGGATGTGGACGGATCGGCGTCCCGGCAGTACGGACGCGGACGCGGGTGGCAATCGGCGCAGACGGCGCGAAAGCTCCGTCCCGACGGCTGAGCCCCGCCGGCCGGCGTCCGCGGTCACGGACGGTGGTGGCGACCGGGCGGCACGGCGCAGCCCCACGCGTTCGCCGCGCGGGCCATACACTTGCGCCGTGAAGACGACGCGCATCCTGCGCCCCGACGGACGCTACTTGATCTACTACTCGTTCGACGCGCCGCCGCCCGACGCGCTCGCCGTCGAGCAGCCGGCGCGGGACGACGACGCGATCGAGCTGCGGTGGAACGCGCTGCTCGACGAATGGGTGATCGTCTCGACGGGGCGGCAGGAGCGGACGTTCTTGCCGCCGCCGGAGTACTGCCCGCTCTGCCCGACGGCCGGCGCGGGCGCGTTTCCTACGGAGATCCCGTCGCCGTCGTACGAGATCGTCGTGTTCGAGAATCGCTTCCCGAGCTTCCGGCCGGATGCGCCGGAGGTCGCGGGCACAGGCCCGCTCGGCCAGCGGGCGGCGGCGCGCGGCGCCTGCGAAGTGGTGGTGTATTCGCCGGAGCACGACGGCACGCTGGCGTCGATGCCGCTGACGCACGTGCGGCGGCTGGTCGACGTGTGGGCGCACCGCTACGCCGAGCTGTCCGCGCGCCACGACGTCGCCTGCGTCTTCATCTTCGAGAACCGCGGGCGGGAGGTCGGCGTGACGCTGACGCATCCGCACGGGCAGATCTACGCATTCCCGTTCGTGCCGCCGCGGGTCGAGCAGGAGCATCGCGCGGCGGAGCGGTGGGAGCGCGAGCGCGGCGGCTGCCTGGGCTGCGCCATCGTGGCCGGCGCGGTGGCGGACGGGCGTCGCGTGGTGGCGGAGACGGAGGGGTTCGTGGCGTACGTGCCGTTCGCGGCGCGGATGCCGTACGAGGTGCACGTGGCGGCGAAGGAGCACCGGGCGTCGCTGCTGGAACTGACGGACGGCGAGCGCGACGGGCTTGCATCGCTGCTGCGCGAGGTGCAGGCGACGTACGACGCGCTGTGGGGGTTCGCGATGCCGTACACGATGTCGATGCATCAGCGCGCGACGGACGAGGTCGAGCGCGCAGGGGATCATCTGCACGTGGAGTTCGTGCCGCCGTACCGGTCGCGCGACAAGCTGAAGTACCTGGCGGGCGTCGAGACGGGGGCGGGGACGTTCATCAACGACACGTCGCCGGAGGAGAAGGCGGAGGAGCTGCGGGGCGCCGCGGGGCGGCGCGACGCTGGAAGTTCGACGGCGGAGGGTGGAGGGTGGACCGCGAGGGCCTGATCGAGCGCGCGGTGGCGCATGGGGAGCGCGTCGGGCGTGTGGTGGCGGCGTTCGAGCGGGAGTATGGGCGGCGGCCGGAGGGGATCGCTGAGGCGCCGGGGCGGGTGAACCTGATCGGCGAGCACGTCGACTACAACGACGGGCTGGTGCTGCCGTTCGCGATCGACCGGAGCGTGCTCTGCGCGTGGGCGCGGCGCGATGACGATGCGGTGTGGGCGTATTCGGTCGACTACGACGACCGCTCGCGGTTCGCGCTGGCGGATGTGGCGCATGCGCCGCGGCGGTCGTGGGCGGAGTATGTGCGCGGGGTGGCAGCGGTATTGGGTCGGCCGAATGGAGATGAGGACGGCGCGGCCGTCGCGCGCCGCCTCTCCGGCGTGGCGCTGGCGATCGCGGGGGATGTGCCTGTGGGGGCCGGGCTGTCGTCGTCGGCGGCGGTGGAGGTGGCGGTCGCGGGGGCGATGCTGTCGGCGGCGGGCGTGGAGGTGGATGGCGTCGAGGTGGCGCGCTTGTGCCAGCGCGCGGAGAACGAGTTCGTCGGCGTGCAGTCCGGGATCATGGACCAGTTCGCTTCGGCGCTGTCGCGGCGGGGCCATGCGCTGCTGATCGACTGCCGGACGCTGGCGTACGAGCACGTGCCGCTGCGGCTGGCCGAACGCGGGCTGGCGGTGGTGATCGCGAACAGCGTGGTGCAGCGCGAGCTGGTGTCGTCGGCGTACAACGAGCGGCGGCGGGAGTGCGAGCAGGCGGTGGCGCTGTTGCGGGAGCGGCTATCGCGGCCGGAGCTGGTGTCGTTGCGGGACGTGGCGGCGCCGGAGCTGGAGTCCGTGGCGATCGGGGATGGGGAGGTTGTGCTGCGGCGGGCGCGGCACGTCGCCGGGGAGATCGCGCGTGTTGCGGCGGCGGCCGAGGCGTTGCGGCGGGACGACTTCGAGGAGGTGGGCCGGCTGATGGTGGAGTCGCACCTGAGCCTGCGTGACGACTACGAGGTGTCGTCGCCGGAGCTGGACCTGCTGGTGGGGCTGGCGACGGCGCAGGAGTACGTGCTGGGCGCGCGGCTGACGGGCGCGGGGTTCGGGGGGTGCGCGGTGAACCTGGTGCGCGCCGACGGAGTGGACGCGTTCGCGCGCGACGTGATCGCGCCGTACCGGGAGCGGACGGGGCTGCCGGCCGTGATGTACGTGACGGAGGCGTGCGACGGGCTGCGGGTTGGGTGGTGAGTGGTGGGGTGTGGGTGGTGGGATGTGGGGTGTGGGGCGGGTCGACGACGCGGAGGGGGTCGTTGTGTAGCTGTACGCGCGCCACGACTGCGGGTTGTAGGCCGATGCAACGACCAGGCCGGCGGTGAGGACG
>DATMAH010000116.1:0-2147 GCA_035583735.1 Dehalococcoidia bacterium | reverse complement strand
CCTCCCTCCGCCGCCTCGAAGAGGTCGACGTCGACGACGTCCTTCCCGCGCACGAGTACGCCTTCAAGGACCTCAAGGCACGGCTGCGTGAAATCGAGGAGCACCACGAACAGCGCCTCAACGAAATGATGGAGGTCATCGGGCGCAGTCCCCGCACCGCCGCTGACGCCCCCGAACCTGTCGCCTCCGCCCCGCCGCCGGTACGCTGTCCTGTCCGCACAGCATCGACCGCGCCGGGAGGCACAGCGATGACCGCCAACGTCGAGACGAAGTACCCGCTCCAGATCATGGACGGCCTCTACCAGCTCCGGGTCCCGATCCCCAACAACCCGCTCGGCTGGGTCCTCCCGTACCTCATCGAAGGCCGCGACGGCTGGACGCTCGTCGACTCCGGCTGGAACGTCCCCGAAGCCTTCGACGCCCTCGAACAGCAGCTCAACGACGCCGGCGTCGGCTTCAAGAACCTCAAGACGCTGCTCGTCACCCACATCCACCCCGACCACTACGGCCTCGCCGGCCAGGTGAAGGAGCGCAGCGGCGCCACCGTCATCATCCACCAGCGCGAGCGCGACCTCATCCGCTCCCGCTACATGAACCCCTCGCAGCTCCTCGCCACCATGGGCGACTGGCTCACCATGCACGGCGTGCCGAAGGACGCCATGCAGGACCTCAAGACGTCCGCCATGCCCGTGCGCGCCTACGTCGACCCCGTCCTCCCCGACGAAGTCGTCTGGGGCGGCGAGCGCCTCGAGATCGGCCGCTTCACCTTCGAAGTGTGGTGGACGCCCGGACACTCGCCGGGCCACATCTGCTTCCTCGAACGCGACAAGAAGTTCATCCTCACCGGCGACCACGTCCTCCCCACGATCACGCCCAACATCAGCCTCCACCCGCAGCAGCAGGGCAACCCCCTCGGCGACTACATCGCCTCGCTCCGCCGGCTCGAAGAGATCGACGTCGCCGACGTGCTCCCCGCGCACGAGTACGCCTTCAAAGACCTGAAGGCGCGCCTCCGCGAGATCGAGGAGCACCACACGCAGCGGCTCGACGAAATGATCCAGGTGATCGGCCGCAGCCCACGCACCGCCTACGAGGTCGCCAGCAAGGTGAAGTGGGTGACCGGCGACTTCAGCAGCTTCTCGTCGTGGATGCAGCGCGCCGCTCTCGGCGAGACGATCGCCCACCTCGACTACCTCGTGCTGGAGGAGCAGCTCGCCAAATACATGGAGGACGGCATCCAGTACTACAAGCGCGCCGGCAACGACTGACGTCGTAGTTCATAGTTCATAGTGCACAGTTCGCAGTCCACAGCGCACAAGTGGCAGACCGCGAGGTAGATGCACTCCGGCATGCTTCTCGTGGTTCACCGTTCACAGTTCAAAGCGCACAGTCCACACCTCGCGGCACACCGTCGCAGACCCGCGAGGCAGATGCACTCCCGCGTGCCCTACCCGCATCCTGCCCCCCGAACCCGTGCCACGACGGCCTCGCGCCAACAGCAGCGACACACCACCACGACCCACCACCCACGTCCGAAAATCGCCAGACGCGTATCTGCCGGACGCGATACTATCACCCCGACTGGAGGCGAACCATGGTGACAGCCACGACACCCCCCGCGCGCCGCACGGCTGCCGCTGCCGCGCCCACGACGGCCTACGTCGGTATCACGGACACCGCCCTCGGCCCGATGCTGATCGCCGGCTACGGCCGCAGCCTCGTCGCCATCAAGTTCCACACCGGCGAGCGCAACGCGCCGGACGCCATCGCCGACATCGAGCGCGAGACCGGCGGCACCTACCGCTTCGTCCGCGACGACCGCCGCATCGCTGGCCTCGCCAAGCAGGTCGCGGACTACGTCTGCGGCCGCCGCACGACGTTCGACGTCGATCTCGATCTCTCGTGGATCTCGGGATTCCGCCGCGACGTCATGCTCGCCTGCGCCGCCATCCCCCGCGGCGCGACGGCGTCGTACGCCGACCTCGCCCGCCGTGTCGGCCGGCCCGGCGCCGCGCGCGCCGTCGGCAACGTCATGCGCACCAATCCACTGCCGCTCGTCGTCCCCTGCCACCGCGTCGTCGGCAGCAACGGCAGCCTCACGGGCTTCGGCGGCGGACTGGACGTGAAGAGGCGCCTCCTCGAACTGG
>DATMAH010000115.1:0-8433 GCA_035583735.1 Dehalococcoidia bacterium | reverse complement strand
GAGCGAGCGCGGGGGCCGATCGCCGCCGGGTATGTCCTCGCGGATTGCGTCGGCGATAGCGACACGCGCGAGGAGCAGCCGCCAGTACATCTCGCCGCAAGGGTCGCAGAGCTCCTGGCGCGACACCAGCACCTCCGCTTCGCGCGCGCCGCAGTTCCAGCATGGCCGCTTCGGCCGCGTCTCCATGCCTGGAGGATATCGGCGCCGCGCCGGCTGCGTCCGGGCGGCGTCAAGTGCCCGTCTCGCGCGGGCGCGTCTTCCCGCAGGCGGGCGCCGCGCACTATGCTCCATCTGCGGAGGTGAACCATGCCCGGACCGCTCGCGGGTGTACGCGTCCTCGACTTCACGGTGTTCCAGCAAGGGCCGCAGGCGACGCTCGTGATGGCCGACATGGGCGCCGACGTGGTCAAGATCGAGGCGCCGGTGTTCGGCGACTTCGGGAGGCTGCTGCAGCGCGTCGGTCCGAACCAGGAGTCGTCCTACCATCTCGCGCACTCGCGCGGGAAGCGCAGCATCACCCTGAACCTCAAGAACGAGCAGGCGCGGGACGTCGTGCGGCGGCTGGTGCCCTCGGCCGACGTGTTCGTCCACAACTTCCGTCCCGGCGTGATGGAGAAGCTAACGCTCGGCTACGACGACGTGCGTCCGCTCAACGAGCGCATCATCTACGCCGAAGCCTCCGGCTGGGGACCGGCGGGCCCGAAGCGGGAGCATCCCGCGTTCGACATCGCCGCGCAGGCGCGGTCCGGGCTGATGTCGATGACCGGGGAGGCGGACGGCGGGCCGCTGCCGGTCGGCGTCGCGATCGCCGATTACGTGGGCGCCATGAACCTGGCCATGTCGGTGATCGCGGCGCTGTACGCGCGCGAGCGCACCGGCAAAGGCCAGCGCATCGAGTCATCGCTCTACGGCTCGGCGATCGCGTCGCAGGCGTGGGAGCTGCAGACGTGGATGATGGGCGGGGCGAAGCGCCGGGGCGGCCGCGGCCATGCGTACCTGCCGACGATCTGGCGCACGTTCAAGACGAAGGACGGCTGGGCCGTCGTCGGCGGCGTCGGCGACGACCGCTGGCCGGCGTTCTGCGCCGCGCTCGGCACGCCGGAGCTGGAGCACGACGAGCGCTTCGCCAACGGCCTGGGCCGCGCCGTCCACCTGTACGAGCTGTACGACATCCTCGACGACAAGTTTGAGTCGAAGACGACGGCCGAGTGGATGGAGCTGCTGGAGGCGCACGACATGATCTGCGCGCCCGTCGCGGACTACGACGACGTGCGCGCCGACGAACAGGCGCGCGCCAACGAGTACATCGTCGAGGTGGAGCACCCGACCGCGGGCCGCATCGACGTCGTCGGGCACCCGTGGCGCTTCTCGGAGACGCCCGCGCAGGTCGCGCCCGGCGCGCCGGAGCTGGGCCAGCACACGGAGGAAGTGCTGCTCGAGGCCGGCTACACCTGGGACGAGATCGTGGCCCTGAAGGAGGCGGGGGCCATCTAGGCGGATGGGTCGTTAGAGGGATAACGGACGCGCGTTGCGGCCAAACGACTATCCCACCAAACGGCTTCGCCGGGACGTCGCGGCTCAGCGAGACGCCGCCGCCCGGCGCCGCTCAGGCGTGATGAGATTGATGCCTCCGCGCTCGTCGTCCGGCCCCAGGCGACCCCGGTTGTTGCTCGCGGGGTGCAGGCGATGACGTCGTCACGGCTGGGAGGGTTCGCGCTCATGCCGGCGCCGTTCTGAACTCGTGCTGGAGATAGAGCCCGAGTGTTAACAGTCGGCGCGGGCCCGCGACAGGCGGTGTGCGCACGCCGGGCCGTGCGGTAGGTTCGGGGCATGAAGGGACGGCCGGCGCCGGTTGCGGCTCCGCCGGGAGGCGTCGATGGCTCGCGTCTCGCACGCCGGCTGCGGCTGCGGGATGCCGTCTTCATCGGCCTCGGCTCGATGATCGGCGCGGGCATCTTCGCCGCCATCGGGCCGGCTGCGGACGCGGCGGAGTCGTGGCTGCTGGTCTCGCTGGGCGTCGCCGGGGCGGTGGCGCTGTGCAACGCGCTGTCGTCGGCGCAGCTCGCGGCGATCTACCCGGCGGCGGGAGGGACGTACGTCTACGGCCGCGAGCGCCTCGGCGAGTTCTGGGGCTTTCTCGCCGGATGGGGCTTCGTCATCGGCAAGGTGGCAAGCTGCGCGGCGATGGCGCTCACGTTCGGCTACTACGCGAACGAGGACTTCGCGCGAGTGCTGGCCGTCGTCGCCGTCATCGCGTTCACGCTGGTGAACGTGCTCGGCGTGCGAAAGACGGCGGCCGTGACGACGCTGCTGGTGCTGGCCGTGCTGGCGACGCTCACGCTCCCGATCACGGCGGGGCTCACGCTGGACAGCGCGGACTTCTCGCGCGCGCTGCCATCCGGCGGGCCGCCGGGCGGGCTCGGCGTGGTCGAGGCCGCGGGCCTGCTGTTCTTCGCGTTCGCCGGCTACGCGCGCATCGCCACGCTCGGCGAGGAGGTGGTCGAGCCGGAGCGGACGATCCCGCGCGCGATCCCGCTGGCGTTCGCGATCACGCTGGCCGTGTACGCGCTGGTGATCGCGTCGGCGCTGGTGGCGCTGGGGCCGGAGGGCATGGCCGCGTCCGCGGCGCCGCTCGCGGACGTGATGGACGCCGGTGCGCTCTCCGGGCTGACGCCGCTGCTCCGCGCCGGCGCGGCGCTCGCGTCACTGAGCGTGCTGCTGTCGCTGCTGGCGGGCGTCAGCCGCACCGCATTCGCCATGGCGCGCGAACGCGACCTTCCAGGCTGGCTCGGCGTGGTGCATCGCCGCTACGAGACGCCGCACCGCGCCGAGACCGCGGTCGGCGCCGTCGTGGCAGCGCTGGCGGCGACGCTGGACCTGCGCGACGCCATCGGCTTCAGCGCGTTCGCGGTGCTGCTGTACTACGCGCTCGCGAACGCGTCGGCCTGGACGCTGGACGAGCGTGAGCGCCGCTGGCCGCGCTGGATCGCCGTCGCCGGCCTGGCCGGATGCGTCACGCTGGCGTCCACGCTGCCGCTCTCGGCCACGCTGCCCGGGGTCGCGCTGTTCGCCTGCGGGGCGCTGTACTACCTGGCGCGCCATCGCATGACGCCGGGGGCCTGACGCTCATCGCGGGGGCGGGTATCGTTGCCCCATGCGCCGCCTCGCCCGCCGCTGTCTGCTCGCCGCGATCGCCGCATCCGTCCTGCTCGCCGCCTGCGACGACGGCAACGATCCGGCGGCACCCGGCACCGCGGAGGTGGCGGAAGGCGTGACCTTCGCGCTCGGCGTCGCTGCCGGCGACGTGACGGACGCGACGGCCGTGCTGTGGACGCGCGCCGAGCCGGCGACGGCGCTGGTGGCGGAGGTGGCGGAGGACGACGGCTTCGCCGAGATCGTGGCGACGGCCGACGCGGCGACGTCGGCGGATCGCGACTTCACCGCGCGGGCCACGGTCGGCGGCCTCCAGGCGGGGACGCGCTACTGGTACCGCTTCCGCGCCGGCGACGCCGTGAGCGATGCGGGCACGTTCGTCACCGCTCCGGGCGCCGGCGCCTCGCCGCGCGTCACGTTCGTCTTCGGCGGCGACTCCGACGGGCGCCGCAACGCGGATGGCGCCCCTGTCTTCAACGAGTTCGAGGTGCTGGACGCCGCTGCCGGCGAGCAGCCAGACTTCTTCCTCTATTTCGGAGACACGATCTACGGCGACCGCGCGCCCGCCGCGCGCGACGTCGACGGCTTCCGGGCGAAGTACCGCGAGAACCGCACGTACGCGGCGCTCCAGCGCATCGCGGCGGCGACGTCGATGTACAACGCCTGGGACGACCACGAGGTCGAGGACGACTACGCCGGCACGACGGTCGACCGCGCACTGTACGAGGCCGGGAGGCAGGCGTTCTACGAGTACTGGCCGCTTTCCGTGGACCACGACGAGCCGTTGTACCGGCGCTTCCGCTGGTCGCGCGACCTGGAGCTGTTCGTGCTGGACGAGCGGTCGTACCGCAGCCCCTCCGCCGCCGGCACGTGCGCGGTCGACGGCAGCCCGGACGTGCTGCCGGCCGCCGCCGCGCCGGGCGCGCCAGAGGGCCTGCGCGCGGTCCGCGGCTTCGTAGGGCTGCCGCCGGAGCTACCGGCCGGATGCGCCGAGATGCTGGCGGACCCCGCGCGGACGATGCTCGGAGCGGAGCAGAAGCAGTGGCTGAACGAGGCGCTGCGCGGCTCTGACGCGACCTGGAAGGTGCTGGTGAACGCCGTGCCCATACAGGAGATCGTCGCGCTGCCGTACGACCGCTGGGAGGGCTACGCGGCGGAACGGCGCGAGCTGCTGGAGTTCATCCGCGACGAGGGCATCGAGAACGTCGTCTTCCTGACGACGGACTTCCACGCGAACATCTACGGGCCGGTGCGCGTCGACAACTTCGCCGGCGGCGAGCCCGTGGCGTATGAGGCCGTCGTCGGGCCGATCGCGACGGAGCCGCTGCGGGCCAGCATCACCGACGCCGTCGGCGACGCCGGCGCGGCGGCGCTCGGCGGGTTGCTGACATCCGTCGTCGGCGTAGACTGCGCGGAGCTGGAGTCGTACTCCTACGGCGTCGTGTCGGTCGACCCGGATGCCGGCACGATGACGGTCGCATCGAAGGACGCTGCCGGTACCGTGCTGTGCGAGAAGACGCTGACGGCGGAGTGAGCAGACGGAGGAGCCGTGGGCGCTGAGGATCGCCTGAACGAGCTGGGGCTGGCGCTGCCGGCGGTGGCGAAACCGCGCTGGGCGTACGTGCCGGCGGTGCAGTCCGGCAAGCTGCTGTTCGTCTCGGGGCAGATCGGCACGGAGGATGGGCGCGTCGTCCACCCGGGCAAGCTGGGCCGGGAGGTGGACGTGGCGGCGGGTCAGGAAGCGGCGCGGGCCTGCGCGATCTCGGCGCTGGCCGTCGCGCGGGCGCACACGGGGTCGCTGGACGACGTGGCGCGCGTGGTGAAGCTGACGGTGTTCGTCGCGTCGGCGGACGGCTTCACGGACCAGCCCACCGTGGCGAACGGGGCGTCGGAGCTGCTGCGGGACGTCTTCGGCGAGGCGGGGCTGGGGGCGCGCTCGGCCGTGGGCGTGGCCGAGCTGCCGCTGGGCGCCAGTGTGGAAGCCGAGTTCATCTTCGAGCTGGCGTAGCTTCGCCAGCGCGCCCGCTTTCGCCGCCGGGACGCCTGCCGGAGCGGCGCCGCGCTGCCGATCTCTATCGGGGGGCAGCGTGAAGACGTTCGTCATCGGCTTCATCCTGGTGGTCGTGCTGGCGGGCGGGGCCGTCGCCGGCATCTGGGCGGCGCTGCGCTTCAACCCCGGCTCCGTCGGTACGCCCGCCAACGCCGGGACCATCTCCGAAGGGCGCCCGGAGCAGTGCACGAACGTCAACTTCGTCGTGCGGCCGCGCGCGCAGGAGGTGCGGACGGTGCTGCTGCCGAAGAACACGATCGTGCGCGGCACGTTCGAGGTCCAGGGCGGCCTGGGCCGCGTCGACATCTTCCTGCGCGTGCAGGACCCGCAGGACCAGGACATCCTCGCCTCGCCGAAGGAGGAGACGTACGACTTCACCTTCCCGGTGCGCATCGACGGCGAGTACCGGTTCATCTTCGACAACCGCTACTCGATGTGGACGTCGAAGTCTGTCGGCTTCTACTACTGCGTGGATGATGGGCGGGGGCTGGGGGGATAGTCGTGGGTTGGGGGAATAGTCGTTCGTCGTTGCGGGAGCCGACAACCCCGCACATCCCTAACCGTATAGCCGTGCCCCGCCGTCGCTAACGACCAACGACCAACGGCCACCAGCCTAAATGGTGATCGTCTGCAGGTCGTCGGCGATGAGGATGCCGGCGTCCGTGATCTGGCGCGGCGCTTCGCCGCCGCCGATGTGCGTGAGGATGAACTGCGTCTGAGGCGAGATGCGGGAGTGGAGCTCCATGACGTTCGCCGGATTCAGGTGCGGGCCGCAGTTGTCGCCCCAGCACGAGCACTCGCACACGAACACGTCGGCGCCGTCCGCCAGCGGCACCAGCGCATCGCACATCACCGTGTCGCCGGAGTAGGCGATCGTCTTCCCGCCGATCACCGCGCGGTAGCCGAAGCATTCGAGGCCCTGCACGTGAAAGACCTTGCGCGCGACGAAACGCACGCCGCCGGCCTCCGCTTCGACACCATCCTGAGCCTCGATGAAGTGCAGGCCGTAGCCACGGTCCTTGCGGAAGACGTTGGAGAACGCGAGGTCCGTCAGCGACTGCGCGCGCTTGGCGATGCCGGGAGGCCCCACGATGATGAGATCTCGCTTGCGCGGCGCCAGCTCGGCGTACTCGAGGAGCAGGAACGGCAGGCCGAAGTAGTGGTCGCCGTGGAAGTGGCTGATGAAGATGACCTCGATATCGCCGGGGTCTTTGCGCAGCCGCTTGAGGTGCGCGAGGAGCGTCGGCGGCGCGTCGAAGAGGACGCGGTCGTTGACCAGGAAGGAGCTCCAGTACCTGGTGGGCGCGAACGCATTGCCGGTGCCGATGAACGTGATGTCGACAGCCATCAGCGGGTCCATCCCGTCGCCACGTCGGTTACGCCGCCGCGGCCTGACGAGCGAGAGGCGGCCGCTTCATGCCATGCCATCACGCCCGGACGTACTCGCGGTAGCAGCCGTCGAGGAAGGACCAGAGCGCGTCGGCGCACTCCCGCGACGTGGCGAGCACGGCCTCGCGCGTGGCGCCGTCCCGGGTGTTCGTGCGCACCATGCCGGCGCCCACCTCGGAGTGGATCTCGTCGGCGCCGATGTGCACCTCGAAGAACTGGAGACTGCGCTCGTCGCCGATACCGTAGAACTGCTTGAGGCCCGCGATCTTCGTCTTCGCCACTTCCGGGACCTGCGACTCGTAGACGTAGAGCGCCGCGCACGCTTCGGCGAACGAGCGCTTCGACGTCGCGTCACGGAACGTCATCACCAGCCGCTCCGTCTCCGGCAGCGGCTGCGAGCGCTCGACGCTGGCGCGTGACGCGCCGACCCCTTCCGCGAAGCGTAGCCACAGTTCCGGGTGGTTCTCCTCGCCGCGCTCCTCCTCGATGAGGTTCTCCAGCAGCTCCTGGCGTTCGGACTGCGTGGGGCAAATGGCGTGCGCGGCACTGACGTACTGCGGGAAGGCAAGCACGTGGTGCCAGTACTGCGAGGCATAACCGCGCAGGTGATCGAGCGTCAGATCGCCCTTCTGCCACGCCTGGTAAAAGGGATGCTTCAGGAGGCTGCGCTCCGCGATGATGGCGCGTATCTCGTCGATGATGTCGGTGGTGGCGACCATGCCTGACCTTCCTGCTGCTGAGCCGCGGGACGCCCGACGTTATATCAGCGAACCATCGATAGATCGAGCCGGGCTCGTGGTGGAGCCCGCAACGTCAAGCGCAGCGTGATGGAGCGCCAGATGCGCCAGCCCAGGACGCCCGTCCCCGCGAACAGATTCCGCCCACGTTGCCCCCATGCCACGCCACGCCGCGAAGGCCGGGCCGAGTGCCCTGCCGCGTCCGGGACGTCCGCACGGGATGCGCCCGGGCGCGACGTCGCCAGCGGGCTCCTCAGCTCGGCCGGGGCGCTTGCCGTCGTCGCGGGCACGCGCTGCGCCGGCGCCCGCGACTCCGCCGCTAGCGCCGGGCGATTCGTACACCAGGGCGCGCCGCACTACCCTGTGCGCGTGGAGGTGCGGCATGCGTAAGAACACGGTGAAGGAGAAGTGGCGCCGCGGGGAAATCGTGTACGGCGCATGGCTGGGCATCCCGAGCGCGCTCTCCGCGGAGATCGTCGCGCGGCAGGGGTACGACTACGCCTGCGTCGACATGCAGCACGGCGCCATCGACTTCGCCGACGCCTACGACATGATCGTCGCGATCAGCGGCACGGAGACGATGCCATTCGTGCGCGTCCCGTGGAACGAATTCGGCATCATCAACAAGGTGCTGGACGCGGGCGCGATGGGCGTGATCATCCCGATGGTCAACACGCCGGAGGAGGCGCAGGCCTGCGTGCGCGCGTGCCGCTACGCGCCGGAGGGCGCGCGCAGCTACGGCCCGACGCGCGCCGCGATGTGGGCCGGCGACGGCTACTTCGAGCAGGCGAATGCCGAGATCGCCTGCATCCCGATGGTCGAGACGCGCGAGGCCGTCGCCCGGCTCGACGAGATCCTCGCGGTCGAGGGGATCGACGCCGTGTACGTCGGGCCGGCGGACCTCAGCGTATCGCTGGGGATGACGCCGGGGCTCAGGAATCCTGGCGAGTGGGAGGCCGCGCGGGTCACCATCGCCGAGGCGTGCGGCAAGTACGGGATCGCGGCGGGGATGCACGCGCCGGATCCCTCGCTGTATCGCTTCCACGAAGCAGCCGGCTACCGGATGATCACGGCGATGAGCGACATGGTGGCGCTGACGGAAGG
>DATMAH010000114.1:0-11516 GCA_035583735.1 Dehalococcoidia bacterium | reverse complement strand
GGGTGCTGGCACCCGCCCCGGGGCTGCGGCTTGACCCATGTTGCGCGGGGAGTGAGGCTGCGGCGCATGCTGGAGCAGAAGCTGGCCGAGTACCTCGCCGCTCGCCTGCCGGGTTCGTCCGGGCTGGCCGTATCCGGCCTGGCGCGCATTCCGGGCGGGGCCTCTCGGGAGAGCTGGTCCTTCGAGGCCCGCTGGCTCGAAGGCGGCCAGGAGCGGGCCGAGTCCTTCATCCTGCGCCGCGACCCCCCGGCCAGCCTGCTGGACAGCAACAACGACCTGGAGTTCGAGCTCTATACCAAGCTGAAGGGCAGTGGCATCCCCGCGCCGGAGGTCCTCTGGCTGGAGCGCGACGGCGCCGCCCTCGGGCGCCCCTGCTTCATCATGCGGCGTCTGCCGGGCGAGACTGACGGCCGCACCCTGGCCACGAGCCCGAAATACGAGCCGCTGCGGCCGGCGATCGCGCGCCAGAAGGCGGAGATCCTCGCCCGCATCCATGCGTTCGACATCGACCGTCTGCCCTCGCTCGACAGGCCGGCGTCACCCGCCGAGAGCGCCCGGCACGAGATCGCGCGCTGGGAGCGTACGATGCGCGCCGATAGCCTGGAGCCGCAGCCGGTGCTGGAGCTGGCGTTCCACTGGCTGAAGCGGCACCTGCCACCGCCGCCCGACCGGCTTGCGCTGGTGCACGGCGATTACCGTACAGGTAACTTCCTGTACGACGACTCCGGCATCACCGGCATCCTGGACTGGGAGATGGCGCACGCCGGCGACCCCATCGAGGACCTGGGCTGGGTGGTGATGAAGTCCTGGCGCTGGGGCGGCGACGACCGCGTCGGCGGCCTCTGCGCGCGCGAGGAGTTCGTCCGCATGTACGAAGAGGCGTCCGGGCGGAAGGTCGACCGGGACGCGCTCGCCTTCTGGGAGGTGTTCTCGAACGTGAAGTTCGCGATCATCTTCATCACCGGGACGAAGTCGGTCGTCGAGGGGAAGACGCCGGACTATCTGCTGGCGCTGACGGCGTTCATCAACCCGGGCCTGGAGGCGCACTTGCTGGAGCTCATCGCATGAGGCCGTATCCGGAAGACGTGCTGCGCACGCTGCAGACGGGCATGGGCGCTCACTTCCTGCCCGAAATCTCGTCGCGCTATGCGCAGGCGCAGTTCGCGTTCGCCCAGTTGCTGCTCACGGTGGTCCAGCGCGACTATGACTCCGCCGCCCAGGACCTGATCGACGGCAGCCGTGAGCTGCGCGAGATCCTCGGCGCGGCGCACGGGGCGCTTGCGGCGATCGACCGGGACGACGCACGGGCGGTCCGGGAGCGGCTGTCCGCGTTGCCGCCTCGGGCGGAGTCGGTGCGGCTCTCGGCGCTGCGGCGCGAGCACGAGGGACTGCGGCAGGCCGTGTGCGACCTCGCGCCTCTGGTCGAGCCGGCAGCGGACGTGGAGGAGCTGGCGCCGCTTCGGCCGGTGCGGGAGCGGCTGTACGCCCACCTCAAGGCCGACGCGACGCGCCGCTCCGTCCCCATCCTCAGCGCCTGACGGCCGCCGATGCTCGACCTGATCCGCGAACGCCTGGATGCGTACGAGCCGGCCTCCATCGACGAGCAGGGGCTGGCGCGCGCGGCTGTCCTGCTGCCGCTGTACGACAACGCCGGCGACATCCACGTCCTCTTCACCGTGCGGTCCGAGCTCGTCGAGCACCACAAGGGCCAGATCTCGTTTCCGGGCGGCGGCATGGACCCGGACGACGCGGACCTGCGCTTCACGGCGCTGCGCGAGACGTGGGAGGAGATCGGCGTCGCGATGGACCACGTGGAGGTGCTGGGCCAGCTCGACGAGATGATCACGGTCTCGAACTTCCTCGTCCGGCCGTTCGTCGGGCGCATCACCGTCCCCGGGCCGTACCCGTTCGCGCACAGCGAGGTCGAGGTTGCCGAGATCCTGGAGGTGCCGCTGCGCCACCTGCAGGACGAAGCGAACCTCGTCGTCGAGGAGGGCATCTACCAGGGCCGGCGGATGACGCGCTATTCGTACCGCTTCGGCCGCCACCTGATCTGGGGCGCCACCGCCCGCATCCTGCACCAGTTCCTGGAGCTGGTGCGGTAGGCGCGCGGGGTGGGTTGGCCGCCTGCGTCTAATCGGCCTACGCCAGGTGGACGATAACGCCGTCACCGGCGGTGGCCGCTCGTTCCGTGAAGGTCCTTAGTTCGTTAAACGCCCGGAGCAGGAGGGCGAGCGCCTCGTCGGCGGGAGTCGCACGCCGTAACCAAAGACGGGCCGGGTCGATGCTCAGTTCGCTCATCCGCCGCCGGTCAAAGCGGCCTCGCAACTCGTCCTCGGAGAGCCCGTCGAGGAATCGGCGAAAGCCGCGTACAAGGTCTGGCCGTAGCAGTCGCGGCGGGTCATCAAACTCGTCGCCACCGACAGCCTCGCCACCGCGGACCAGGTAGCACGCGGGCTCGGCGCCCTCCCAGGCGGTGCCTGTGAACAGGAAGTGCAGGCCGTGCCAGGTCCCTTCGAGGTCACACTCGCGCTCCCGAAGCTTGTCCAGATCCTCTTCGTTCAAGGGTTCCCGCGGCGTAGCGGTCTCGATGCTCATCGGTGTGAAGCGCAGCAGGAAACCTACCAGGCCCCCCGGCTTTGTCACGGTCCAGTTCTCGTCATCGGCGAACAGGATCTCGCTGACCTTGGCGGGATCCTTCACCAACTGGTCGATCTCGCTTGGCGTTACGCGATGCAGCGTACAGGTCATGCCCATGGCAACTCCTTTCCGTGCCGCCCGGTCGCGGGGCGACCATCGCGAGGGATATGGAGTATCCCTTCGTGGATGACGCGGCTGCTGGCACACCTTCGGACGGTGGCGCCTGCGCGGGCATCAAACGTAGTCAAACAGCGTGGTATTACCCGCGTCTCCATTCAGGGCGTTCGTATGCAGGCGCATGAACTCGTCGAAGTCAGCCGCGATGTCTGTCGGGTCGCGGAGGTCGATGTCGTACCCCTCGACGACTGAGCCGAAGCGGTCGTTTCCGACGCGGAAGCCAAGATACTGGTACTCCCCGCCGACGGAGAGCATGAATGGCATATGCTCGTCCCAGAACCGGCGGACCTCCGCGGGATCGGCCGCGCGCGGCCCGCCATCGTCGAGCTCCATCCGCTCGAACTCGTTCCAGGTGAACGAATCGTCTGACGCCGGCTGATGAAAATCCTCGGCACAGAGGAACCAGGTGGTCTCATCCGCGTTCACACACGTCCGCACGCGCGCGAGGAACCGCTCATACTGTTCGGGAATGCGTGGATACCGTCCGCGTATCTCGGGTGGAAGCTCGACGTGATCGCCCGGGCGAATCTCATCGACCGTCCAGCCTTTGCTGCGGAGGAGGTTCAGATACGCCGTGAGCTCGTCCGGGTTACCCATCAGCGATTCTACGTTTAGCGCTTTCGCGCGGATCGCCTCGATCGAGACCCGCTGAAGCGGGTACTCCCTTGCTTGCGGGCGTCCGGGTGGCCCGAGGTCAGCGCCATCACCGACGCGCGGCGCGCCGCCCTCGCTGGAAGGATGGTCCGCTCCGCCACGTGGTGTCACGCTGTCCGGGGCATCTCCTCCAGGAAGAGGCGCAGGTCGTTGGCGGTGCGGACGCGGTTGCCGCCGGCGCGCTTCGCCAGGTACATCGCCTGGTCAGCGATCTTCACGAGCGTGGCGTAGTCGTCCGCATCGAACGGGAAGGTGGCGATGCCGACGCTGAGGCCGGTGCGCAGGTGCTCCGGCAAGCCCTCGTTCACGCTGTCCATCGCAGCGATGAGCGCGTCGGCGCGGTCGAACGCCGACTCGCGCGTGAGGTTGGGCAGCACGACGACGAACTCGTCGCCGCCGTAGCGGCCGATGAGGTCGCTGGACCGCAGGCTCTTGCGCATGGCCTGGGCAGCGGCGCGCAACACGCGGTCGCCGGCGTCGTGCCCCAGCTCGTCGTTGACGGACTTCAGTCCGTCCATGTCGCAGAAGAGGATGCTGAGGTAGCCGCTGGCCGTGCGCGCCTTGCGGATCTCCTTCTGCGCGTCTTTCTCGGCGGAAGCGCGGTTGAGCAGTCCGGTGAGCTTGTCGACGCGGGCGTCGCGCTCCTTCTTACTCAGCAGCTTCGCGTTTTCGGCGTTCAGGCGCTCGATCTCTTCGACCTCGCGCGACCGCTTGAACTCCTCGCGCGCGAGCTGGCCGACGCCGACGGCGATGAAGAACATGTAGGCGCACCGCAGCAGCAGGTCTCCGAGCGCATCCGCGGACGGAGACCATGATGCGACATAGACGATGCTGTACGTCATAGCGTAGACGCAGCACATCGCCAGCGCCTGCCGCAGCTCGAAGCGCATGGCGATGGCGGCGGCGGAGACGAAGTAGAGCGGGTAGAAGGGGCTCGCCCCGCCCCCGGTGACGGCGATGAAGAGCACAATGGCCAGAGAGTCGGCCAGCGCGGTGAGCATGCTCGTGTGGAGGACGCGCCAGCGCCGGTACGGCTGCACGATGATGACCGTGAGCGCGTAGGCGAAGGAGGCCACGACCATCAACCACGTGGCATCCATGCGCATGTCGCCCGTATCGAAGAGGAACAGCAGCAGCACGGTGTTGACAGCGAGGATCACCACCCGCATGCGGGCGATGAGCGACTCCATCCGCTGCGCGCGCTCGCCGTGCGGCGGCAGCTCGAACAGCCACGCAAACGGCGGCGATGTCCCGCCTGCTGGTTGAGCCTCTGGCATGTGACCCGCTCCGCTGCGGCGCCGTCCTGACGCCGGGCGCTCCCCACGTAATCATCGGCAGGGGAGGGCGGGTCTGTGCCGCGCCGGCCCTATTGCGCGAGGTCGCCGGGCGGCGGGCAGCCTTCGGGCGGGCAGGGGGTCGGCGTCACCGTCGGAATGCCGGAGGGGCGGCGGGTAGGCGGCGCGCTGACCGGCGTCTCGGTAGGATCGTCGTCCGGTTCCGGCGTGCTCGTCGGTGGCAGCACGGGCGTGGCGGTGGGGCCGGCGGGCGGCGGCGTCTCGGTCGGCGCGGGCGTGTCTGTCGCCGGCGGCGTGAGGTCCGGCGTGGGCGTCTCGATGGCCACGCCGAACGTGCGCGTGGACTGCGGTGTTGTCTCGGCGCCCGGCGTGGTCTCGGCCTCGGCCGTGCGGGTCATGTCGATGGCGGCGAGGCCATCAGCGCCGTCGTCGCCGCCGCCAAGCGCGTTCGCGATCACGGCGCCGAAGATGAAGGCGAACACCAGGAGGGCGACGGCCGCGGCCGCGAACCACAGGAGGTTCCGCCTGTCGAAGCCACCTTCGCCGGGCGGGGCGAAGAGGATGCTGCCGCCGCCGGAGCCGCCCGCGGCCGCCGCGGCCAGCATGCCGTCGCCGTACGGGCTCGCGGGCAACGGCTCGTCAGCTGTCCCTGCCGCCGCGGCGGCTGCGGGGGCCAGCGCGTTCCACTGGCCCGCGACGTTGCGCCAGATTTCGCCCTTGAGCGCCAGCGGCGCCGGCACCGCGACGAAGCCACCGAAGATCTCGAGCGGCGCGACGAGACGGCCGCGCGCGTCGCGGCAGCGTTCGCAGCCGCGGATGTGCGCGTCGACAGCGCGGCGCACCTCCTCGGAGTACGGCGGGAACTCGAAGGCCGCGAGCGTCTCGCGCAGCCCCTCGCAGTCCGCCGTCCCGCGGCGCGCGACGACGTAGCTCCCGATGACGTCGGCGGCCGCCGTCTTCATGCGGCTGACCATCGTGTAGGCGTTGCCCTTCGAAACGCCCATCACGCCCGCGATCTCGGCGCTGTCGAGCCCCTGGCGCACGTGCAGGTCCAGCACGGCGTAGTCGCGCGGGTTGAGCGCGGCGGCCGCCTCCCAGACCAGCGATGCCAGTTCGTGGTCGCCGGCGGCCAGCTCGGGGTCATCCAGCCGGCTCGGGTCAGGGACATCGAAGCTGCCGAAGGCCTCTTCGTGCGCCGGCGCGGGAAGCGGCACCGTCCTGCCGGCGCGTTCGGCCCGCGTGATGGCGGCGTTGTGGGCGATGGTGAAGAGCCACGACTTGAAGCTCGCCGCCTTTTGCAGGCCGCCCAGGTTCTGGAGGGCCTTCATGAACACGTCCTGGGTGACGTCGGCCGCCTCGTCGGCGTCACGCAGGATGCGCCAGGCGAAATCGTAGATGCGGTTGAAATAGCGGTCGTAGAGTTGCCCGAAGCTGTCAAGGTCGCCGGCCATCGCCCGGCTGGCCAGCAGCGCGTCGTCCATTGAGCCTCCGGTGGCGCGTGCGAAGGGGCGGCGGGGTGCGGCGCCGGGCCATCGCAGGGGCCAGGTGAACCGAACGATATCACAGCCGTGGACCGTGGTCGCGCGCCACGCCTCCTGCTGGTGAGACGGGCGTCGGGCCCGAATCTTACGTTCGCGGCGGGCGGCATCTGTCAAGTTCGGCGCCGCAACGATGCGGCCGGGGATACGCTGAGGGCCCGCGTATTGCCGGCCGTGGTTATGTCGGCGCGCCTCCGGGCGTTTGGAGGCGTGAGAGGTGCCCGTGCGCGTGTCGCCCCGTGTCCGTCTGTCTGCGCCGATGCGCCTCGTCCTCATCGGCCTGGTGGCGGCCGTCTGCGCGGTTGCGCTCACGCGCGACGCGCGCGCCGGCGGCCCCGCCTTCATACGCCTCGATATGGACCCCGCGACGCCGGGCGTGCAGGACACCGTCACGTATCCCCTGGGCGTTGACGAGATCACCGTGGACGTCGTCGTGGAGAATGCGAACGCGATCGGGGCGTTCGAGTTCTATCTCGCGTTCAACCCGGTGTTCCTGGAGTTCCGCGGCTGGAGCGCTGGGCCGTTCCTGGGGAGCACCGGCCGCACCGTCTCCTGCGTGCAGGTGATCACGGAGAACACGCTGCGTCTCGGTTGCAACACCAGCGGGCCGCCGCCGCCTGACGGCCCCTCCGGCGACGGCGTGCTGGCGCATCTGCGCTTCCACCCGCGGTTCGCCGGCGAGACCTGTATCTCCAGCCTCCTCGTCGAGACCGCCGAGGTCTTCGGCCACGCGCTGCCGACGATCGGCGCCGGCGGCTGCGTTGTCATCCAGCAGCCGACGCCCACGCCGACGGCGACGACGACGAATACGCCGGTGCCGACGGCGACGCACACGCGGACGCGCACGCCAGCGCCCACGTCGACGATCGCTCCCACGCGCACGGCGGCCGCGACGCGCACCACCGTCGCGACGAGAACGGCGGTGGCGACGAGCTCGCCCTTCAGCACGCAGACCGTGGCGGCGACCGCGCCGCCGTCCGCGGGCACCGCAACCCCCGGGCGCGGGACATCGACCCGCACGCCGGGCACCGGCACGCCAGGCGCTGGCACGCCCGGCGCCACGTCATCGGCGACGGCGTTCGCCACCGTGCTGGGGGAGGGGAGCACGCCCGGTGGCGGCGGCAGCTCCACCGGCGGGCCGAGCGGGCTCCCGCAGACCGGGTCCAGCTTCATGCAGCAGCACCGCGACTGGGTGGTCACGCTCATGGCGCTGACCATCGGCATCCTGCTGGTGGCCCTGCTGCGGACGTCGCTGCGGGACGCGCGTGACCGTTAGCGTAGAGCCGTTATGCTTCACCCTGTAATTGACGAGCGGGCGGACGTTTAACATCTGCTTGCATCGCTGTTAATTGACAGAACGTTGACAACGTTTCTACGATCCGTGCACTGACGTGACGCATGTCGAGGACGGCGTCGCGATGGAGGCGTGGTGGCCGCCTCGAAGCCGCAGGGATGCACCCTGGCGCTGCACGGACGCAGCACGGAATGACCGGCAAGGCAGGCACGTCGCCGCGAGGCTTCCCGCTCGTCTCGCGTGTCTACGCACGTCTGTGGAAGGAACCGCGAAGCGTCGATGCCGCACACGCCGACGGGTCCGCGACGGAGCGGCGCAAGCGTAGCAGCGCGCGCCTTCTTGCTCGTGCCCGTGCTCGGCGCCATCCTCGCCGCCGGAGCCATCATCGCCTTGCTGACGAGCGGGGATGAGCGCCGGGCGTTCGCCGTCAATAGCGGCACCATGTCCATCCTCCCCGGCGCGCAGCAGGTCACCGTCGGTGACCAGTTCACCATCGACGTCTTCGGCAGCAACGACTCGCCGCTCGGCGCGTGGGAGTTCCGCCTGCTGTACGACTCGAGCGTGATGACGCTGGTCAGCGTCACGCCCAGCGGCTACCTCGGTTCGACGGGACGCGCTGTCTTCTGCCCGAACCCGGTGATCAGCGAAGTGGGGAGCGCCGGCTCGGTGCAATTCGGCTGCGGCTCCTTCGGGCTGACGCCGGCCGGGCCCGTGGGATCGAGCGTGCTCGCGACGCTGCAGTTCCAGACGCTGGCGGCGGCGCCGCTCTCGCCGATCATCTTCGACCGCGCGGAGATGTCGAACGAAGACGCCAACATCAGCTACAACGTCACGACGAGTGACGGCGCTGTCGACATCATTGCCGGCACGCCGGGGCCAACGTTCACGCCCAGCAACACGCCGACCATCACCCTCACGCCCACCATCACCAACACGCCATCGCCGACGCCGACCGGCGTGGCGCCGCCCGGCGCGTGCGGCCCGCAGGATGCCGCCGCCGTCTGCTTCGACCCCAGCTCGTATGCCGGCAGCATCGGCACGCCGCTCGACCTCGACGTGCGCATCGAAGATGTATCCGACGTGCTGGCGTTCGACGTCACGGTCGCGTTCGACGCGGCGTACTTGCAGGGGTTGTCGGCGTCGCCGGGGCCGTTCCTGGGCAGCAGCGGGCGCGAGGTGCAGTGCCTGCCGTTCACGATCACGGCGACGAGCCTCAAGTTCAGCTGCGTGACGCTCGGGTCGACGCCGCCGGGCGCCGGCGGGTCCGGGCATCTCGCGCGGTTCACGGTGCTGCCGCTGCAGGAAGGGTCTACGACGGTGGGCTTCGCAAGCGTGCGCGTCCTGCGGCAGACGTCGGCCGACGGCGACATCGCCGACCTTCCGGTCGGCTTCAGCGAGACGGCGGACGTGGTGATCGGTCCGGCGCCGACCGCGACGCCGTGCCCCGGCGGCATCTGCCCCACGGACACGCCGACGCCGACATCGACGAGCACGGGCACGCCGACCAGCACGCCGACGGCGTCGCATACGCCGACGCCGTCGGCGACGCCCACGCCGTGCCCCGTCACGTGTCCGACCGACACGCCACAGCCCACGGCTACGTTCACCCCGTCGCCGACCGCGACAGCGGCGCCGGCGACCGTGCGCATGGACCCGGCGCTGGCGACGGTGGACACGGGCGAGATCGTGCGGGTGGGCTTCGTCATCGAAGATGTGACGAACCTCGGTGCCTTCGGGCTGCGCGTCGCCTATGACGATGCCCTCGTGAGCATCGCCGGCGCCGAGCCAGGGCCGTTCCT
Organism: Dehalococcoidia bacterium; assembly: GCA_035583735.1. Classification (GTDB taxonomy): domain Bacteria; phylum Chloroflexota; class Dehalococcoidia; order DSTF01; family JACRBR01; genus DATMAH01. Next base: position 2,119 of record DATMAH010000114.1, on the reverse strand, counting down.
CGGCAGCAGCGGGCGCGAGGTGACGTGCTTCGTGCAGGGCAGTGTCCCGCCCGCCGAGCCGCCGCCGCCCCCCACGCCAACGCCTACGCCGAACGCCACGCCAGGAGAGTTCGGGTTCAACTGCGTGACCCTGGGCTCGCCCGCGATCGCCGGCGCGACGGGCACGGGACTGCTCGCCACGATCGACTTCCTGGGGCTCGCGCCCGGCGTCTCCCCGCTCGACATCATCGAGGTGCAGCTTGCGGCGCCGGCGGGCACGGCGCTGCCGCTGGGGCCCGTGGTCGGCGGCCAGATCGAGGTGGTGCTGGCGCCGACGGCCACGCCGTGCAGCGGGCCCTGCCCGACGGCGACGCAGACGCACACGCCTTCGCCGACAGCGACGCCGGGCGGCATCCCGAAGATATCGCTCACGCCGGCGAGCCAGGTCGCCCAGCTCAATCAGCTCGTGACGATGGATGTCGCGGTGGAGGACGTCGCCAACCTGGGCTCGTACCAGTTCCGCCTGTCCTTCCCCGGCCAGTTGCTGACGTTCGTGAGCGCCACCAACAGCGCCTTCCTTGGAAGCACGGGACGGTCCGTGTTCTGTCCGCCCGCTCAGATCGTGCTGGGGGAAGTCTCGTTCGGCTGCGCCACGTCGGGACAGACGCCGCCGGGCCCGACGGGCAGCGCCGTGCTGGCGTCGGTCACCTTCCTGACGACGGCTGTCGGCCCGGCGAACCTTCGCCTCACCGTCGCGGACCTCACCGACCCCTTCGCCGTGACGATCCCGAGCCTGATCATCGATACGGGCACGCAGGAGATCAGCATCTTCGCCAGCACGCCCACGCCCACGGCGACGTTCACGCCCACGGCGACGCCGACGCCCGTCGCCACGCCCTCGAACCACGACCCGTGCGTCACGCAGCCCGGCGGCACGACGCCGGTCTGCTTCGTCGTCGACGTCGACACCGCCGAGCCCGGACTGCAGGACCAGCGCTTCGTGCCGACGAACGGCAACTTCGACGTGGACGTGTACCTGCTGGATGTGCCGGCGGCAAACAACGGGCTCGGCGCCTTCGTCTTCACCATGCTGTACGACGCGTCGTGGCTCACGGCGTCCGCCCCCGCCTCGCCGCTCGTCGGCTCACACGGCTTTACCTGCACGCTGCCGCAGCCGCCCACTGGCGACCTGCCGGAGGGCGACCCCAACGCCGACGGCGACCCGGCGACCGGCGACGCCTTCATCTCTTGTTCGAACTTCAACCCGGCGCCTGGTCCGGACGGGATGGTGAAGATCGCGACCGTGCCGTTCACGGCCAGCGGGCCCGGCGGCTCGCCGCTGACGCTCTTCAGCGCGTTCGCGACCGACGGTCCAGGCAACATCCTGGTGAGCTGCAACCCTGTCTTCACCGAGCCGGGCGCGGGCTGTCTCGACGCGTCTGTTTTCAACGTGCCGCCGACGCCGACGCCAACGCCGACGAACACGCCGACGCCGACGGATACCCCGACGGAGACGCCCACGCCGACGCCGACGGATACGCCGACGCCGACGGATACGCCGACCGACACGCCAACGCCGACGGATACCCCGACGGAGACGCCCACGCCGACAGAGACATCGACGCCGACGCCGACAGATACCCCGACGGACACGCCGACGCCGACGCCGACACCGACCGACACGCCGACTGCGACGCCGACGGACACGCCGATCGTCGACACGCCGACGCCGACGCCGACGGCAACGGACACCGCGACACCGACGCCGACGGACACGCCGACGGCGGTGCCGACTGCGACGCCGACACCGACGCCGACCGACACGCCGACGCCGACGGCGACCGACACGCCGGTGCCCGTACCCACGGACACGCCGACGTTCACGCCGACGCCGACGCCCACGCCGCCCGCCGTGCCGTCGCAACAGCCTGCCTGCACGACGCAGCCGGGCGGCACCACCAGCACCTGCTTCGTCGCCGACGTGGACGCGGGGACGGCGGGGCAGCAGGCGAGCGCCAGCGTGCCGGCGAGCGGCACCTTCGGCGTCGACGTCTACCTGCGTGACGTCGCCGCCACGGACGGCGGGCTCGGCTCGTTCTCCTTCACGCTGCTCTACGACGCGTCATGGCTGAGCGCCGGC
>DATMAH010000113.1:0-14918 GCA_035583735.1 Dehalococcoidia bacterium | reverse complement strand
GGCGCCGGAGACATGGCCGGTTCACTCCCATGGTGCAGCCTGTTACGCATCTGATATGTCACCGGGCGCATGATGCTCAGACGAGGTTCTTGAAAGGAGTACAGGCATGAGCGGTGGAAGGAAACGGCTTCTGGCCCTGGCTGCGCTGGCGCTCGCACCGGCGCTCATCCTCGCGGCGGCGTGCGGCGATGACGACGACGACAACGGCGGCGACGGCGAGACGCCAGCAGCCGGCGAGTCGCCAGCCCCCGGCGCGGGCGGGTCGGTCGACGTCGTGGGCATCTGGGGCGACGAGGAGCTGGCGTCGTTCGAGGCGATGGTCGAGGGCTGGGGCGGTGAGATGAACTTCACCGGCACGCGCGAGATCACCGCGCTGCTGAGCCAGCGTGTTCCGGGAAACCCGCCGGACGTGGCGATCCCGGCGGAAATCGGGCTCTTCCGCCGCTTCGCGCAGGAGGGGCTGCTGACGCCACTCTCCGAATGCGAGGGACTCGAGGACCTCGTCCGCGCCAACTACCCGGAGTCGTTCATCGAGCTTGGCACGGTGGACGGCACGCTGTACGGCTTCTTCATGAAGGCGGATACGAAGGCGACGATCTGGTACAACCCGTCGTTCTTCGAGGCGAACAACCTGACGGCGCTCGACGAGGACGCGAGCTTTGACGACCTGATCGCGCTCTCGGACGAGATCCTGGCGACGGGCACGCCGCCGTGGTCGAACGGACAGGAGGCGGGTGATGGCACGGGCTTCCCGGCGAGCGACACGATCCAGCAGATCATCCTCAACGACGCGGGCGAGGACACCTACGACGCGATCGTGAACGGCGAGACGCCGTACACGGACGACGCCGTGCGGCAGGCGTGGGAGCGCTTCGGCCAACTGGTGCTGACGCAAGGATACGTTACGCAGGGCAGCGCGCAGGGCGTGGTCGCGACGCCGTTCATGGATTCGGCGTACCCGCCGTTCCAGGACCCGCCGGGCGCCGGCATGGTGCACCTCGGCGGCTTCGCGGCCGGGTTCATCACCGACCAGTTCCCGGACGCGCAGGCGGGCACGGACTTCGACTTCATGCCGTGGCCGGGCGGCGCCGTCACGGGCGGCGCCAACATCGCGTACGCGTTCAACTCCGACCCGGCGACGTGCTCGTTCCTCACGCACATCGCGGGCGCCCAGGCGCAGCAGGTCTGGGTGGAGCGCGGTGGCTTCACGTCGCTGAACCGCGAGGTCCCGCTCGACGCCTACCCGGACGACGTGGCGCGCGCGCAAGCGCAGCAGCTCCTGGACGCCGAAGTCTTCCGCTTCGACATGGACGACGCGATCGGTGGCGGCGGGCAGCAGGCGATCTTCCAGGGGATCATCCAGTACCTGCAGGACCCCGATAGCCTCGACAGCATCCTCCAGGGCATCGATGACGCGATCCAGCAGCAGATCGCGACGTCCGGTGGCGGCGATGACGGCACGCCGGCCGACGGCAGCGAGGACGGGACGCCGGCGGATGGCGGCGGCGAGGACGGCACGCCGGCCGAGTAGACCAGTGTTCAAGGCGGAGGCCCCCGGTATGCGGGCGGCCTCCGCCCCTGGGTAACGAGGGAAACGGGGCCGCGTGATCGGCAGACGCTGGTGGGTACCGTGGCTGTGGCTGTCGCCCGCGCTGGCGCTCATCGCGGTGTACCTGGTCTATCCGACGATCGACACGGTGCGCCGCAGCTTCATGGACGCGAACTCGTCCGAGTGGGTCGGCTTCGACAACTACCGGTTCATCATCGAGAACCCGCGGCCGCTGGTGGCCGATACGCACCAGGCGCTGCTCAACAACGCACTCTGGCTGGTGCTGTTCACGGTCGCGACGGTGGCGCTGGGCCTGGTGATCGCCGTGCTGGCAGGCCGCGTGCGGTACGAGTCGTTCGCCAAGTCCGCCATCTTCATCCCGATGGCGATCTCGTTCGTGGCCGCCGGCGTGATCTGGCGCTTCATGTACGAGTTCAATCCGGACATCGGCACGATCAACCGCGTCGTAACGGAGCTGGGTGGCGAGCGGACCGCCTGGCTCCAGAACAACCAGTCGCCGCAATCGTGGTTCACGGACCTCGGCCCGCAGGACGCCTGGGGGCCGTTCCAGCTCAACAACTTCTCCCTCATCACGGTCGCCGTCTGGATGTGGACGGGGTTCGCCGTCGTCGTGCTCTCCGCCGGGCTGAAAGGCATCTCCACCGAGGTGCTGGAGGCGGCGCGCGTGGACGGGGCGAACGAATGGCAGATCTTCTGGCGCATCATCATCCCCATCGTCTCGCCGACGATTGCCGTCGTGGCGACGACGCTGGTGATCCTGACGCTGAAGAACTTCGACCTGGTCTGGGTGATGACCGGCGGGCGGTTCGGGACGGACGTCGTGGCGACACAGTTCTACCGGCAGGCGTTCGTCGTCGGCGACCGCGGCGTCGGCGCGGCGATCGCCGTCGTGCTGCTGCTGATGGTGGTGCCGATCATGCTCATCAGCCTGCGGCGCTTCCAGTTCCAGGAGGAGACGCGCTGATGGCCACGGACCCGCGTGTGCTATCGCCGGAATCGGTCGAAGAGGCGCTGGGCCCGGCGCGCGCAGAGCCGGCGCGCGCGGAGACGCCGGCGGGCTTCATCGCGAAAATCCCGCTGCACCTGGCGCTCATCGGGCTCGTCGTCCTGTGGAGCATCCCGACGGTCGCGCTGCTCGTCAGCTCGTTCCGCGACCCGACGGCCATCGCCTCGTCCGGGTGGTGGACCGCGCTGACCGAGCCCGGCAACTTCACGCTGGACAACTACCGCGACGTCCTTGACCGGCGTGGCATGGGCGACGCGTTCATCAACAGCCTGGTGATCACGGTCCCGAGCACGCTGCTTGTCATCCTCGTCGCGGCATTCGCGGCGTACGCGTTCGCGTGGATGGACTTCCCGGGGCGGAACGCGCTGTTCCTCGTCGTCGTGGCGATGCTGGTCGTGCCGCTGCAGATCACGCTCATCCCGGTGCTGCGGCTCTACGCGAACATGGAGGTGGACTGGGAGGTGCCGCTCATCGGCGGCCGCCTCTTCGGCACCGCCAGCTTCCCGGCGATCTGGCTCGCGCACGCGGCCTACGGGCTGCCGTTCGCCGTCTTCCTGTTGCGCAACTTCTTCGGCGGTCTGCCGCGCGACCTGTTCGAGTCGGCGTACCTGGACGGCGCGTCCGACCTCACGGTGTTTACGCGCATCGTGCTGCCGCTCTCGGCGCCGGCCATCGCGGCGCTGGCCATCTTCCAGTTCCTGTGGACGTGGAACGACCTGCTGGTCGCCCTGGTCTTCCTGGCGGACCCGGAGATGTACCCGATGACGGTGCGCATCTCGAACCTCGTGAGCTCGTTCGGCACGAATTACCAGGTGCTGACGGCAGCGGCCTTCATCTCGATGGCGGTGCCGCTGGCCATCTTCTTCGCGCTGCAGCGGTACTTCGTGCAGGGCATCCTCGCTGGGTCGATCAAGGGGTAAGGAGAGGCGCATGGCGAGCGTGAGGTTCGAAGAGGTGACGCGGCGCTATGACGGCGTCGTGGCCGTCGACGAGCTATCGCTGCAGATCGAGGACCAGGAGTTCCTCGTGCTCGTCGGGCCGTCCGGCTCCGGCAAGTCGACCAGCCTGCGGATGCTCGCCGGGCTCGAGGAGGTCAACAGCGGCCGCATCTACATCGGCGACCGGGTCGTCAACAACGTGGCGGCCAAGGACCGCGACATCGCCATGGTCTTCCAGTCGTACGCCCTGTACCCGCACATGAGCGTGTACGACAACATGGCGTTCGGGTTGAAGCTGCGGAAGATGAAACCGGACGAGATCCGGCGGCGCGTGGAGGAGGCGGCGCACATCCTCGGCATCGAGGACCTGCTGAAGCGCAAGCCCCGGCAGCTCTCCGGCGGCCAGCGGCAGCGCGTGGCGCTCGGCCGGGCCATCGTGCGAGACCCCGCCGTGTTCCTGCTCGATGAGCCGCTCTCGAACCTGGACGCGAAGCTGCGCGTGCAGACGCGGGCCGAGATCAGCAAGCTGCACCAGCGCCTGGGCACGACGTTCGTCTACGTCACGCACGACCAGACCGAAGCGATGACGATGGCGACGCGCATCGCGGTGCTGAACCACGGCAAGCTGCAGCAGGTGGGCACGCCGCAAGAGCTGTACGATGCGCCGCGCAACGTCTTCGTCGCGGGCTTCATCGGCAGCCCGGCGATCAACTTCTTCGACGCGACCGTGAAGCCCGATGGCGAGGGCCTCGTGCTCCAGCACGCCGGGTTCGCCGTCCCGGCTCCCGCCGACCGGCTGCCGCAACTGCGCGAGTATGCCGGCAAGCGCGTGATCTTCGGCGTGCGGCCGGAAGACATACACGTCGCGGGCGCCGAGCCGGAGAGCATCGCGACGGCGAAGGTCGACGCGACCGTGGACGTGGTCGAACTGATGGGGAACGAAATCCTGATGTACGTGCTCGTCGGCGAGAAGTCGGTGCTCGCGCGCGTGGGGCCGCGGACGCAGGTGCGGCCCGGGCAGTCTATCGGCCTGGCGTTCGACGTCGGCCGCCTGTACCTGTTCGACCCGGAGACGGAGCTGGCGATCGGCCAGCCGCGCGTGTAGCGGCGCTCCCCGCTGCGCTTGCGGTCAGGCGCCGGTCATCCGGAGCGGGTCCAGCAGCCGGCGCAACTCTTCCTCCGGCATGTCCAGCCGCTCGCGCGCGACGTCGAACACGGTGCGTCCCGAGGCCGCCGCCTCCTTCACGATCTCAGCCGCGCGGTCATAGCCAATGGCGGGGGCGAGCGCGGTGGCGATCGCGAGACCGCGCTCGACGAGCTCCGGCCCGCGCGACGTGGCCTTGAGCCCCGCGACGCACTGGCGGTGGAAGTTGTCGCTCGCCGCGGCCAGCAGCGAGATCGACTGCAGCAGGTTGTACGCGGCCACCGGCATCATCGTGTTCAGCTCGAAGTGGCCGCCCTGGCCGGCCACCGCCACCGTCGCGTCGTTGCCGATGACCTGCGCGCAGACCTGGATCAGCGACTCGGCGATCACGGGGTTGACCTTGCCGGGCATGATCGAGCTGCCCGGCTGCACCTCCGGCAGCTCCAGCTCGCCGAGGCCGGCGCGCGGGCCCGAGCCCATCCAGCGGATGTCGTTCGCGATCTTCATTAGGCTGATGGCGATGGTCCGTGCCGACGCGCTCGCCTGCACGGCCGCGTCGAGCGTGCTCTGCGCCTCGAAGTGGTGCGTTGTCTCCGTGATCGGCGCGCCGACGATGCGCGATATCGTCGCGACCGTCCGTCGCGCGAATTCAGGATGGGCGTTCACGCCGGTGCCGACGGCCGTCCCGCCGAGCGCCACCGGCGACAGCTCCGAGCAGGCGTGATCGACGAGGCGGATCGCGCGCTCCACCTGCGAGGCGTAGCCGGCGAACTCCTGTCCGAGCCGGATCGGCGTGGCGTCCTGCAGGTGCGTGCGGCCCGTCTTCACCACGTCCCAGAACTCGGCCGACTTGGCCGCGAGCCCGTCGCGCAGGCGCAGGAGCGCCGGCCGCAGCTCCTCGCGCAGGCAGACGATGGCGGCGACGTGGATGGCCGTGGGGATCACGTCGTTCGACGATTGTCCCATGTTCACATGGTCGTTGGGATGCACCGACTTTGAACCGCGCGGCTCGCCGAGGATCTCGGCGGCGCGGTTGGCGATCACCTCGTTGGCATTCATGTTGGTGGACGTGCCGGACCCCGTCTGGAACACGTCGACGACGAACTCCGCGTCGTGCGCGCCGCCGGCGACCTCCTCGGCAGCGCGCATGATCGCTTCCCCGCGGTGACGGTCGAGCAGGCCCAGCTCGATGTTCGTGCCGGCTGCCGCGAGCTTGATAATGCCCAGCGCCCGGATGAATGACCGCGGCAGTCGCAGGTCGCTAATCGGGAAGTTGAGGACGGCGCGCATCGTCGAGGCGCCATAGTAGGCGTTCGCCGGCACGTCCATCGGCCCCATGGAGTCGCGCTCGACGCGCGTGTTGCCTGACGCCATGCCCCCTGCCCTCCTTGAATGACGCGCGGTCTACCGTCCCCCGCGACGCCGGTCGCGCCGGCGCGCTGCCACGCCCAGCGCGCCCGCCGTCGCGGCCAGCCCGGCCGTGGCGCGCGGGTGCATGCGCATCCAGGTATAGATGCTGAACCGCCGCTCGGGAAAGTCGCCACGCTCGCGGTAGTGGCCGTCGACGGGAGCATACAGGTTGTTGGGAGCCTCCGGTGAGCGCTCCTCCTCGGCCTGCTGCGCCTCGATGCCGCGCCGGGCGAGCACACGGTCGACGAGGGGCGCCGCGACGGTGTCCATCGCCGTCAGGAAGGCGCCGCCCCCTCCAATGACGAGATCGCGCCGCCGGTGCTCCGCGCAGTGCACGATGGCGTCGGCCACGAGCGCGGGCGAGTAGACGGGCGCGATCGGCCGTGGCCGCTTGCCCGTGCGGGTGAGCGCGTGGTCGAAGAACGGCGTGTTCACCGACGAGGGCTTGATCAGCGTGAGCTGCACCTCCGAGCCGTCGTGCTGCAGCTCGACGCGGAGCGCGTCTACAAAGCCCTTGAGCGCGTGCTTCGCGGCGCTGTACGCCGCGTGCAGCGGCAGTGCGCGCTCCGACTCGACGGAGCCGACGCAGATGATAGCGCCGGCGCCCTGGCGGCTGATATGCGGCAGCGCGACGCGGACGCCGTACACCTGCCCGAAGAAGTCCACGTCCATGATGCGGCGGAACTCGTCGATCGGGATGTCTTGCGCGCGCGCGTACACGGCCACCGCCGCATCGTTGACCCAGGTATCGATGCGGCCGTAGTGCTCGACGGCGGCGCGGCCCAGCGCCTCGACCTCCTCGAAGCGCGCGACATCCGTCGGGCAGGCGACCGCATCGCCCCCACGCTCCCGGATCTCGCGCGCGATCTCGGACAGCTCGCCGCCGTCGCGCGCGGCGAGCACCACGCGCGCTCCGCGGTTGCCGAACTTCCGTGCGGCGGCGAGGCCGATGCCACTCGACGCGCCGGTGATGACGACGACCTGTTCTGATATGGGCTTGAGCGGACGCACGAGGGACCTCCGTGATGAGTCTTGGCGTGGTGCGCGGAATCAGCGGCGGGCGGGCGACGAGGCTGGGCGCACGTCGTGGCGGCGATGCTCCGCGCGCTCCACCTCGCCGTCGTCCGGCACCACTGCGAGATGGTGCCGGTACGACATCTCGCCGCCCAGGTAGCCCGAGAGCGCGAGCATGCCGCCGCCCAGCGCGTAGAACGCCACCACCGCCGCGAGCCGGCCTCCGTCCCGTGCGTTGTCGCCGGCCTGGAGGGCGATGCCGATGGCGTACAGGACGACGACGCCGAGATTGAGCAGCATGTGGGCCGTCGCGATGCCCGCGGCGTCGCTATGGCGTGCGATGGCGAAATAGTCCACGAGCCCGGGCAGCGCGGCGGCGAGCGCGGTGACGACCCCGCCGATCGCCGTCCAGTACGCCATGTCGTACCAGAGTTCGCTGTCGTTGAAGGCGTAGACGACGATGCTCAGCAACGCCCACGAGAGGAGACCGATGGGGATGGGGATGAGCGACGGATGAATGGGGTGTCCGTTGATGGCGGCCCTGCTGCGCATGATCCCTCCTCTTGTCTCGCCGCGCCCGCAGGGACACCCTAAGACAACGATGGTTGCGTTCTGCTTAACGGGATGTTGGGGTGTGAAACGTGCCCGCATCATTGGCTGGAGGAGCATATGGCGTCCGCCACGTTCGTGATGACTCCGATCGCCGTCGTCGCCGGCGGCAGGACGGAGCCTGTGGAGGAGGGCTGGAGCGGCGTGGAGGCCGAGATCAAGCTGGACGAGACGGGCTTCGGCGCGGCCAGTCCTGCCTCGCGCGCGGAGTAGTGGTGAGCCGGGAGGAGGGAGGTGGTCGGGGCGACTGGATTCGAACCAGCGACCTCCTGAACCCCATTCAGGTGCGCTACCGGGCTGCGCCACGCCCCGACGTCCGGCACGTCAACTCTATCACGGCCGCCGAGACCCCCTCAACGCGCGGCGCCTCATCGACCAGGGCCGCGCGGCCGTTATCCCAGGACGCGTCCGCCGATGACGATGGCGAGTCCGGCGGCGGTGACGAGCGCGAACTCCGCCAGCACGGTGTGGGTGAGGTGGTCGGTCAGGTAGTGGGAGATGACGCCGGTGGCGAGGTAGAAGACGAGCAGAAGGAACACGCCGGCGAGGAAGCCGTCGAGCGGGATGAAGTAGAGCACCCAGCGCGCTTCGCCGGCGATGATGCCGATCACGGCGGCGAACACCAGCGCGCGGACGGGGTCCGCTTCGGCCTCGCGGAAGATCTCGATAGCGAGGAGCATGCTGACGAGCCCGACCGCGCAGGCAGCGGGCAGCAGCTCGACGTCGAATCCGTAGACGACGGCGAAGAAGCCGAACGCCGTAAGGTACGTCACGACGTTGAGGACGAAGCGGGCGAGCGGGAACGTGTCGTGATGCTGCTCGATGGAGACGAACTCGGCGTAAATCGCGGTGCCCATGAGCGTGCCGGCGGCGATGACGGCCGGCACCGCCCAGTAGCCCAGCACGACGTCCTCGAGGAAGAGCCCGGCGGACATGGTGAACAGCACCGGTACGAACAGGTGCGGCGCCGTATCGGCGATGGTCCTGAACTGACCGCGCGGGTGCGAGCGGAGGATGCCGTCCGTCCCCAGCGCGACGAGTGCAGCCAGCGCGAGCAGGATCCACGGGCGGGGCGGGTCGACGGAGACGAAGAGGGAAAGGCCGATCGTGAAGACCAGCGCCAGAAGCGGGATGCGCCCGGCGCGCGAGTCCCGGTATGACGGGTGCGCCGACGGTTCCCGCTGCGTGATGAGCGGGCGTTCGGCGACGGGAGATGTTGCCATAGGTTGATCGCCTCGGTGACAGAAACACGGCCCCGAACAGGGGCCGGTGCGCTGTCCCTTCAGGACGGCACGATCTTAGGCATGCGTCTCCCGGGGTGTCAAATCCGCCTGGCCGCCCAGATTCGCGACGGTTGTCTTGCGTACGGCGCCTAGCGCGGCCGTGCCCCCTTCTTCGCGCCACCGCCCGCGGGCTTCGCGCCGTTGCGCGATCCCCGCGCGGACGGCGCCGCTCGCTTCGCACCGTTGCCGGAACCGACGATCACGGCGCGCTTGCGGCGTGGCTTCTTCTGCCATGCCGCATCCTCTTCGCCGTACAGCTCGGCGCCGTTGTACCACCACATCCGCTCGCGGCAGTCGTCCGGCACGTCCAGCAGGTCGAAGATCGTATCCCAGCGGCGGATGTGGTCGGCGATGCGCTCAGGAGCCGTATCGCTGCCGAAGATCAGCTTCTCGAAGCCGATCTCGTGGCCGATAAGCCGGCGCTCGACGGCGTGACGCTCGATCGTCGTGCCGCCGCTGAAGTCGAAGTAGACGTGATGCCGCCAGCGCGCGACGGATGCCGCCTCGTCGTAGTTCCCGGTGCCGCCCAGGTGCGCGCCGACCAGCTTGAGGCGCGGGAAGTTGTTGGCGATGGTGTCGAGGTGGAACGGGCGCATCCGCATGGCGGAGACATCGCGGCCCTGGTTCGCGAATTGCATCCAGCGGTGGTACGCGGCGTGCGCCTCGGGGTCGCGCCGCGGATGCGTGAGCGCGTAGTCGAGGCCGCCGCCGATGACGCCCATATGCAGGAGGATCGGCCAGCCGAACTCCTGCGCCGTCTCGTACACCGGGAAGTAGTCGCGGCAGTCGTAGTCGCGCGCCACGCCGATCATCTTCAGGCCGCGGTATCCCATGTCCCGCAGCTCGCGCAGGCGCTCCGGCGTCGTCGTCTCGGGGTCGATCATGGCGGTGGGTATGAAGAGGTCCGGATGCCTGTGCGCGTACTTGATCGACTCCTCGTGGGAGATGCCGAAGCGGCCGCCGCAGAGGAGGTTGGCCTTCGTGATGCCGGCCGCCTTCGCGTGCTCGTAGAGGTTCTCGACCAGCGGGCCCGGGTCGGCGTCGGGCTTCTCCCAGTTCCGGGGGAAGTGCATGTGGATATCGAAGATTCTGCGCACAGACGACTCCTCTCCATCGTGCTGGCGATCAGGGTAGCGCGGGGCGGGTTCCCGTCGTGAGCGGGCGCGGTAGCGGCGCCGCGGCGCCGCGGACGTGCCGCCCGCCCGGGGTGATGGCGCCTACTCGTCCGGGATGAGCTTCTTGGGGTTCTCGCGGAACGCTTTGCGCTCCTCCGGCGTCGACATCGGGCGGTCGAGCTGGTACTTCTTCACCAGCGCATCGAATGAGAGGTCCGGGTTTGCCGCGTCGATCATCTTGTCGTACTTGGGGTCGAGCTGCTCGATCTTTGACAGCTCGGACTGGTGAAACTGGAAGCGCGAGATCATCCGCGTCAGCTTCTTGCTGCCGCACTCCGGACATTGCGGCTTGTCCGACGCCGCGGGGATGCGCCGGTGGATGATCTCGACGAACTTGCGGCAGTTGTGGCAGGCGTACTCGTAGATCGGCATGGCCGCAGTCTAGCGCGCGCGGGCGCGACCGTGCAGGGCCGGGTGTCGCGAGGGTGCCGCTATGCCCGGCGCTCGATCACGTGCTGGGCGATGTCCTCCAGCGCCGCCCGCGCCGGAGTCTCCGGCAGCGTCGCCAGCGCCTCGAGCGCCCGGTCGCGGAAGTCGCGCGCGACGCTGTAGCACTCGTCGAGGATGTCGGAACTGAGCACCGCGTGCACGGCCTCCGCCACATAGCGCGGGTTCGGCCTCTTGGACCGGAACGCGCGCTTGATGGGGTTGTCCTTCGGATGGCGCTCCATGAGCAAGAGCGACGGCAGCGTCAGCGTCCCCTGCAGCAGGTCGCTGCCGATCGGCTTCCCCATCTCCTCCTCGTCGCCGGCGAAGTCGAGGATGTCGTCGACGAGCTGGAACGCCATGCCGACGTTCAGGCCGTAGCGGCGCAGCGCTTCGCGCTGCTGGTCGTCGCAGCCGGCCACCATCGCGCCGCCTTCGGCGCACGTGGCGAAGAGAGAGGCCGTCTTGCCCTCGATGCGTCCGAAGTATTGCATGGTGTCCTGGCCGTATTCGTACGCGCTCATGTCCTGGCGCAGCTCGCCGCCAGCGATCGCCATCAGCGTGAGCGAGAAGAGACGCACGACGTCGGCGTTGCGGGTGCGCGAAATCAGCTCCGCCGACTGCGCGAACATGTAGTCGCCGAGCATGACGGCGGCGGCGTTGTTGAACAGCGCATTCGCCGTGGGCCGGCCGCGCCGCGACATCGAGGCGTCGATGACGTCGTCGTGCACCAGCGTCGCCGTGTGCAGCAGCTCGATCGACGCGGCGAGCGGCACGTGCAGCTCTGCGTTGTAGTCGCCGAACTTGCCGGCCAGCAGGGCGATCGCCGGGCGCAGCCGTTTGCCGGACCCGGACAGCACGGCGTCGAGCATCCTGGCGAGCGCCGGGAAGCTTTCGACGTGCTTGATGCTGTCGAACGTGTCCTCGACGAGCCGGAGGTCGTCCTGCACCGGGCCGTACATGGATGCGGCGACCTTCACGCGGCTCCCTTTCCGCTCAGCACCGCAAGCCCCAGCAGGCGCAGCGCGTTCTCCGTCGTGGCGGCGGCGACGTCCTCCGGCGCGACGCCCTTCAGCTCGGCGACCGTCGCCGCGGCGTCGGCGACGTACGCCGGCTCGTTGCGCTTCCCCCGCATGCGCTGCGGCGCACCATACGGACTGTCCGTCTCGATCACCACGTGCGCGAGGTCGAGCGCGCGCGCCACCTCCCGCAGGGTCGCCGCCTTCGGGTGGGTGACGGACGTGTGGATCGAGATCACGAAGCCGAGCTCCACGTAGCGGCGGGCGGCCGCCAGGTCCTCCGAGAAGTAGTGCATGATCCCCAGCGGCCGCCCGTCGGGCAACCGGCCGCCCATCTCGCGCGACCACTCCTCCAGCAGCGGCAGCATCGCTTCGTGCGCGTTGCGCGTGTGCACGGCGACCGGCTTCCCGACGCGCGTCGCGGTCTCGAGCTGGCGCCGCAGGACAGCGGCCTGGCGCTCCCGCGGCGAGAGGTTGCGGTAGAAGTCGAGGCCGATCTCGCCCACAAGCGCGACGCGGGGGTGGCCGGCGAGCGCCTCGAGCGCATCGAGGTCAGCCGCGGTCGCATCCTTCGCGTCGTGCGGGTGTACCCCCGCCGCGGCGACGACTCGCTCGTGCGCCTCGGCGAGCGCCAGCGCCTGCTCGCTGGTCGCGCGGTCCGTGCCCAGCGTGACGATGATCTCGACGCCTGCCGCGCGCGCGCGCTCGAGCGTCGCCTCGCGGTCCGCCGCGAAGGCGCTGTCGTGGATGTGGCTGTGCGTGTCGACGAGCCGCATGATTACGCCGTCAGGCGCGCATCTCCATTCGTCTCGGCTATCTCGATCTTGCGGAACAGCGGCTCGGCCTTGCGCAGCGCGGCGCCCGGTGCGGGGCGCACGGCGGCCCAGCCGCTCGCCTCGACCGGCCCGTCCATCCCGAGGTATTCGTGAATCTTCTGGCTGGAGAACGGCAGGAACGGGTAGAAGGCGACTTTCAGCGCGTTTATAGCACAGAGCGCCACGTAGAGGGACGTTGCTGTCCGGGCGCGGTCCGTCTTCGCCGTCTTCCACGGCTCGGTCTCCGACAGGTAGGCGTTCGCCGCCTGCGCCGTCGCCATCGCCGTCCCGAGCGCGGACTTCAGGTGCACGCGCGCGATCTGGTCGCCGACGTGCGTCACCACGGCCTCGGCCTCGGCCAGCAGCTTGCGGTCGCGGCCGTCGAACTCGCCGTGCTGCGGCACGACCGCGCCGAAGTTGCGCTCGGTCATCGCCAGCACGCGGTTGACGAGATTGCCCCACGTCGCAACCAGCTCGTCGTTGATGCGGCGCACCATCTCGGCTTCGGTGAGGTCCGTGTCGGCCGTCTCCGGCAGGTTGGCCGAGAGGGCGTAGCGGATGGCGTCCGGCTGGTAGCGCTCGAGGTACGACAGCACGGACTCGCCGACGCCCTTGGACTTCGAGGCCTTCGAGCCCTTGAACGTCACGTACTGGTTCGCCGGTACGTCCGTCGGCAGGTTGAGGCCGCCATAGCCCATCAGCACCGCGGGCCAGAAGATCGTGTGGTAGAAGATGTTGTCCTTGCCGACGAAGTAGTACGTGCCGGCCGCCGGGTCCTCCCACCACTTCCGCCACGCTTCCGGGTCGCCCCGGGCCTGCGCCCACTCCTTCGCGGCGGAGACGTACCCGATGAACGCCTCGAACCACACGTAGATGCGCTTCCCCGGCCCGAGATCCTCGTTCGGGATCGAGACGCCCCAGTCCAGGTCACGCGTGATCGAGCGGTCCTGCAGTCCCTCTTCCACCCAGCCGATGCTGTAGTTCTGCACGTGCTTCCGCCAGCCCTCGCGGGAGCGCAGCCATTGCAGGAGCTGGTCCGAGAACGCCGTGAGCCTGAAGAAGAAGTGCTCCGTGTCGCGCATCTCGGGTGTGGCGCCCGTGAGGCGGCTGCGCGGGTTGAGGAGCTGGTCCGGGTCGAGCGTGCGGCCGCAGTTGTCGCACTGGTCGCCGCGGGCGCTCTCGTAGCCGCAGTACGGGCAGGTGCCCTCGACGTAGCGGTCCGGGAGGAAGCGGCCGGCCTGCGGGTCGAAGAACTGCTGCGTCGTCCCCTTGTAGATGTAGCCCTTCTCCAGCAGCCGGTTGAAGAAGTCGTGGACGACGGCCTCGTGGTTCTTCGTGCCCGTACTCGTGAAGATGTCGAACGAGATGCCCAGCTCCCGCCAGTAGCGCAAGAATTCCGGGTGGAACTGGTCGACGATCTCCTGCGGCGTACGGCCTTCGGCTTCGGCGCGGACGGTCACCGGCGTGCCGTGGCTGTCGCTGCCGGAGAGCATCAGCACGTCGTTGCCAACCATCCGGTGATAGCGCGCGAAGATATCGGCCGGGAGGTAGGCGCCCGCCATGTGGCCGAGATGCAGCGAGCCGTTGGCGTACGGCCACCCGACGGCCACGAGGATGCGGCGCGGCGATTGTGAATTCATGCTCAAACCAGCTTCATTCTATCAGGGGCCGTGGCGGTTCGATGCTGGAGGTTAGAGAGGTTGGAGGCGGGCACCGCAGCGTACGCAGATGCCGCCCGTGCATGACCGCGCGCCAGGACTCGCGCCGGGGGATCGCCGCTCTTCACTCGGACTTCCGCCGGCGGCCGCAGAAGACCGATCAGAGGTGCGTCGAGAGGCCGCCGTCGACGTACAGGACCTGGCCGCTGACGTAGCCGGCGGCGTCGGAGGCGAGGTAGAGCGCCAGCGGCGCCACCTCGTCGGCGCGGCCAGCGCGCTTCATCGGGACGAAGCGCACCGTCTGGTTCGCCGCCGGGTCCGGGTTGCCGATCGCCGGCGTGTATTCCATCCAGCCCTGCGCGATCGCGTTCACCGTGACGCCGCGCGCGCCCCACTCGACCGCGAGCGTGCGCGTCAGGCTGATGATGCCGGCGTGCGCGGCGGAGTACGCCGCGGCGTTCGCCACGGAGCGCTCGCCGAGCACCGACGTGAGGTTGATGATGCGGCCGCCGGTGCCTTGCTTCAGCATCTCCTTGCCGGCGGCGCGGCAGGCGTGGAAGACGCCGTTCAGGTTCAGCCCGATGACGCGCGACCAGTCGGCGTCCGTCGTCGCCTCCGCCGGCTTGCCCAGGAAGAGGTCGGGCGCGTTCACCAGCAGGTCGATGCCGCCCATGTCCTTCGCCACCTGGCGCACGCTCACCTGCACGTTCGCGCCCAGCGTCGCGTCCATGGCAATGGTCTGCGACGCGCGGCCCATCTTCGTCAGCGCCCGCTGCACACGCTTCACGCGCATGATCTCGTCGCCGTCGTTCGTGGCCGACGCGACGACGACGTCGGCGCCCGCCTCCCCG
>DATMAH010000112.1:0-2371 GCA_035583735.1 Dehalococcoidia bacterium | reverse complement strand
GCGGGTCAGCGCTAGGCACGGGGCCACGTCTTCGGCGTCGCCAGACTCCACGAGGGCATGCGCCAGCAGCTGGAACCGCGGGCTCTGGGCGTCGAGGGGGAACACGTCGGCCGGCTCCACCATGCGCGGCGAGGCGGTGACGATGCGGCCGCGCGCGTACGCCTCCATCTCGTGCGGCGCGAACCGCAACCGCGCCAGCGATCGCGGCGCGCGCGCGCCTGCATGGAGCACGCTGCGGACCTTCGTCGGTGCTGGCACGCAAACGGCCGTGCGGACGGGCGTGGTGCGAATGCGCGACGGCGCGGTGAGCAACATGATGTGGAAGTCGATACCGCCCTTGAGGTGGGCGGACTCCGCGGGGTCGTCGGCGACGGCAACGGTGCCGCGACGCCGCCGCCCGTGCGAATCCACGACGGAATACGGCCATTCGTTCCAGGACACGGCGGGATCATATCAGGGGTGCAGTCGTCGCGGATTAGCTCGCCGCGGCGAGCCGGGACGCGCGCGAGCGCTCGATGATCCCCGGCAGCACGCGCAGGACGTAGTCGATATCGGCTTCGGGCGTGTCCTGCCCCAGCGAGAATCGCAGCGTCGATACTGCCCGTTCCAGCGGAACGCCCATCGCGACGAGCACGTGTGATGGCTCAAGCGTCGTCGCGCCGCAGGCAGCGCCGGCGCTGCAGGCGATGCCTGCACCGTCGAGGTCGTTCAGCAGGTCGCGCGCATCGGCGCCCTCGAAGCTGATCGAGAGGTTGTTCGCGAGGCGGCGGTCCGGGTGCCCGTTGAGGGTCGCGCCGGGGACCGTCTTCAGGATGCCGTCGCGCAGACGCGTCGCGAGCGCGCGCACGCGGGCGGCGTCCGCGTCGAGGGTCTCCTGCGTCATCCGCAGCGCTTCCGCCGCGCCGACGATGCCGGCGACGTTCTCGGTGCCAGCGCGCCGCTGCCGCTCCTGCCCGCCGCCGTTCTGCTGCGCCAGGAACGGGACGCCGCGCCGGATGTAGAGCACGCCGACCCCCTTCGGCCCGCGGAACTTGTGTGCGGCGAGGCTCATGAGGTCGACGTCATGCTCGGCGAAGTTGATGCGCATCGAGTTCGGCGCCTGCACGGCGTCGGTGTGGAACGGGATGCTCTTCTTCAGTCCTGCTGCGCGATCGCGCACGGCCGCGGCGATCTCGAACACGGGCTCGACCGTGCCAACCTCGTTGTTCGCCGTCATGACCGAGACGAGCACGGTGCGGCCGGTGATCGCGGCAGCGACCTGCTCCGGCGTCACGAAGCCGTGCCGGTCGACGGGGAGATACGTCACGTCGAACCCGAAGCGCTCCAGGTACTGGCAGGCGTGCAGCACGGCGTGGTGCTCCACCTGCGTGGTGACGATGTGGTTGCCTGCGCGCGCCTTCTTCTGCTGGAAGGCAACCCCCTTGATCGCGGTGTTGATCGATTCGCTGCCACCGCTGGTGAACACCACCTCGGTCGGCCGGCAGCCGATGAGCTTCGCGACGGTGGCGCGTGCGCGGGCTACAGCGTCGCTCGCGTCCCTGGCGAGGCGGTACGTCGCCGAGGGGTTGCCAAACGACCCGCGCAGGTACGGCAGCATCGCATCGAGGACGGAGGGATGCAGCGGCGTGGTTGCAGCGTGGTCCAGGTAGACGAGCCGGGACATCGCCCTAACGGTATCGATATGCGGTGGAAGAAGTAAAGCGCCGGCTCACCGCGGAGGCAGGCCACCCGCCAGCCCCGCGAGCGACGCCAGGTCCCCGAGCCCGCCCAATGGCGCCGTCGCGAGGGCGCGCGCGGGCCGCCCGTGGACGATGACCCGCAGGGTGCGCGGGAGTTCGGGCAGCAGCTCGCTCGCCAGGAGGCCGCGGTCGCCGAACCCCTCGGCGAGCGTCTCGGCGGCCATCGCGTGGGCGAAGACGCCGCACGCCGCCGCCTCAAACGGCGCCGCGCCCTGCGCCAGCAATCCGGCGATGGCGCCGGCCAGCACGTCGCCGGTCCCGGCGACGGCAAGCAGGGGATTCGCGTACGGTGACACCGCGGCGCGCCCGTCGGGAGAGGCCACGACCGTGTGGGCGCCCTTGAGGACGGTGACCTGCCCGGACGCGTCCGCGTAATCGAGCGCGGTGCGCAGGCGGTTCGCCTGCACATCGGCGACGCTCGCGTCGCAGAGCCTGGCCATCTCGCCAGGGTGCGGCGTCAGCACCACCGGCACGCGCACGCGCTCATGCCATCCCGGCGTCGCCGCCAGTGCGTTGAGAGCATCGCCATCGGCCACCGCGCCGTGAAGGCTCTCCGGCGCGGCCTCCAGCAGACGGCCGACGAGTCGCCGCACGGTCCCGCGCTGGCTCAGACCCGGCCCAGCCAGCAGCAC
>DATMAH010000111.1:0-7291 GCA_035583735.1 Dehalococcoidia bacterium | reverse complement strand
CTCGCGGCAGATGCGCCGTGCCTCACCTTCGAGGTAGCAGTCCAGCATCGCATCGCCGATGACGAGCGCGTTCAGTCCCTGTAGCGCGTCGAGCACGTGCGCCGGTGCGGCCGTCATGCCGCCGCCTCCTTCCGTATGGCCCTGAACGACATCTCCTTCGCCTCGAGCAGGCGCCGGGCCGCGGACGCCACCTGCGACGGCGGGATGTCGAGACACTGCATGGCGAACGCGCAGTCGAACGCGTAGCAAGGCGAGCAGTCCGTCTCGCGCCGGAGGAGCAGCGCCGGCGACGAGCGGGGACGCCACTGGCTCTCGAGCTCCGTGCCCGCATACAGGACGACCTGCGGACGGCGGAAGGCGTCGGCGATGTGCAGGCACGCCGAGTTGTTCGTCACCACGACGGCCGCTCGCTCGATGACGGCGGCGAGTTCGGGCAGCGACAGGACACCGGCGAGCGCGACGGCGCGTGGCGCGGCGGCTGATGCAACGGCCTCGACGAGCGCGCGCTCCTTCGCGCTGCCGACGACGACGGCGGACGCGCCGCTCTCCGCCGTGATGAGCCGCGTCGCCTCGGCGAAGCGCGCGCCATCGTAGCGACGGGCCGCACAGCTCGCGCCCGGCGCGACGACGACGTAGCGGCCCTCAGGGTCGATGCCGCGCCGCCGCAGCGACTCATGTGCCGAAGCGCGAGACTCCGGCGGGACCGCCAGCGTCAGCTCCGCGCCAGATGGTGCGACGCCCACGCTCGCCAGCAGGTGCAGGTTGCGCTCGGCCTGGTGCATCGAGTCGGCCGGCGCCCGCACCCAGTGCGAGAGCACGCTGCCGCCGAACTCCTTCGACTGACCGGCGCGCACCGGGATGCCGGCCATGTAGCAGGCGTACGCCAGCGGGTACGGCGACTGCGAGAAGCTCGTGAAGATGAAGGCCGCGTCGAACCGCGACTCGCGGAGCGCCGACACGAGCCGCCGCTCGCGCGCCGGGTCGAACGGCATCGACCACGAGGCGTCCTGCCACACGGGCGATAGCGGCCAGACCTCGTCGATCCACGGCAGCATCGGCGCGGCCTGCGCGCCCGCCGGCGACGCCATGAGCGTGATGTGCGCGTCCGGGTATGCCGCGCGCAGCGCGCGCAGCGCCGGCCCCAGCATCACTACGTCGCCGATGTTGTCGAGGCGGACGGCAAGGAGCCGCCGAACATCTTCGGGTGCATGGGTGCGCATCACGCGCTACTCCCCTGTCGGCCAGTGAGCGGTCGCGGGGCGCCGTCGGTGGCGCCGCGCGTTGCCATCGTCTCGTCCGTGCGTCACTCGTGGGATATCACGTGCGTCGTGTCGCTCGCGTAAAATTGTCCGGCACTTCACGCACCGTCACGCAACGCCTGCGCGGCCCGGGCCGGCGCCGGCCGGTGCTTTGGCGCGTTCGATCGAGGCGAGCGCCTTCTCGTACCGGTCCTCGAGGTCGCGCAGGTCATTCGGCTCCCGGATGCTGGCGCGCGCGCCGCGCACCATGATCTCGGCGTGGTGGGCGAGGACGCCGCGGTGCTCCGACGTCCTCGCATGCAGGCCAAGCCGGCCGATCGTCTCGAGCAGGCGAACCCATACCGAGACGTGGCTGCCCGCATTCTGCCTGATCTGGTTGAACGCTGCGTCCATCATGCCCCGGAACGTCACGTGTGACGTCGTGATCACTCGCACGCGCCCCTCAGCGTCGTAGTGAGACGCTGAGGGGCAGTCTCCGCGCATGAAGCCGGCGATGCTCGACCCCAGCCGGTCGACGCAGGCGATCGCCGTGAACGGGTCGTTTACGCTGGGAGAGAGGGCCCGCACCGCCATCTCCACGAGCTGGTCGGCGGCGAACTCGACATCCTGCTCGAGCGTCCGCACGTTGCCGAGGATGAAGTGCGCGTTGATGCTCGCGGCCAGCTCGTCGCCAACGTCGCCGCCAGGCCAGGCCCGGGCGAGCGCCGTCCCGGGGATCACGTACTGGCCCGGCCGCTG
The DNA here is from genome assembly GCA_035583735.1 of Dehalococcoidia bacterium. Lineage (GTDB taxonomy): Bacteria > Chloroflexota > Dehalococcoidia > DSTF01 > JACRBR01 > DATMAH01. The sequence goes on along the minus strand of DATMAH010000111.1, from coordinate 5,294 downwards.
GTCGACCAGCAACACCATGTCCCGCTCGGCCGCGAGCCCAATGAGTCCTTGCAGGTTCACGGCCGTCACGTATCCGCTGCCGTTCGCGGCGATAGGTATCGCTCCAGTCTCATAGCTCCGCGGCGCCTGTTCCGGCATCTGGTCGGCGGCACCGGCGCGGGGCGAGTCCGTCTCGCCCTGCAGGAAGCGCTCGATGCTGCGGTCCAGGTCGTGCCCGATGACGGCGACGAGGTTGTTCGCCTGGATCGACGACGCCGCATGGTGGATGAAGTAGATGAGCACGACGATGCTCAGGATGGCCAGGGCGATGCCGATGCTGATCGAGATGCTGGGGACGCTGCCCTCGTCGACCGTCTCACCGCCACGGATCGTCCTCAGCACGAGCAGGCAGTACAGGAATGTCGCGATGAACGTCCCGAGGACGAACTGGTTCCCCGGGTCGCGCATGAAGTTCCGCAGGATCCTGGGACCGTACTGGCTCGATGTCAGCGAGAGCGTGACGACGGTCACCGAGAACACGACGCCGGCGACCGTGATCATGCTCCCCGCGAGCGTCGCCATCAGCTCGCGCGCCCCGTCGGCGCTGCCGCCGTAGACGACGGAGTCATCGCCGAGGTCGACGCGCGTGTCGAGCCACACCGTCAGCGTCGAGAGGGCAGCCGCTCCCGCGGCCATCAGCAGCGGCACCAGCCAGAAGCTCGAACGTGCCTCATACCAGAGATTCAGCGCCCGCGTCGCCATCGCTCACCGCCCGTCTGCAGCGTCTGTGGCAGTGAACCAGCAGGCGCTTGCACGAGCGTGGCCGACGGCCACCGCCAGATTGCGTTCGCGTACGTCGTTTGGGCTATCCTGCTCGCGCCGTCTGCCCCGCCAGCGCGGCGATCATCTCGTCGCGCGGCGGGCCGGCGGGCGCGACGGGGGGACGCGTGTGCCGTGTCTGCCAGTAGGCGAGCACGCGCCCTATCAGCTCTGCGTCGTTCATCACGGCGTCCGGCGACGAGAGCAGGTTGACCGTACGGAAGAACGCCCGTCCGACGACGGCGTCGAGGCGCGTCAGCGGCAGCAGTCCCTCGGTGATCAGCGACGTCAGCGCCTCGCCACCGTCGGCGCTCTGGCGCGCCATGCGGCTCGCCTCATCCTGCGCGACGCTCGCCTCGTACCAGGGCAGGATCTCATCCTGGGCGTTGGCGTGCAGTTCCAGCGCCGCCGCCTCGGCGTCCCCGCCGTGGTGGCGGATCGCGTCGCCCAGCAGCCGCGCGTGCATGGCGCCGAGCGAGCAGCCGCGGCCGTAGAGCGGGTTCGTGCAGATCAGCGCATCGCCGATCGCCTGGAAGCCGAGCACGAGCGGCCGCCCGTCGATAACGAGGTCGCGCACGCGGTTGACCAGCCCCGCCATGGAGTGCGCCTCCGCGATCGGCTCCGCGATCTCGGGGTTCACCCATGGCTGCGACGCCGGCAGCAGCGCCGCGGCCGCGTCAAAGCTCGACGGCTGTACGTACGTCCGGAGCTCCTTGTCCTCGGTGCCGATCGCGATGGTGACCGAGAAGGTGCGGTTGTCGCCGCGGAACACGCCGTAGCCCAGGTAGCCGAGTGTGCCGGCGGTGAAGGCCGCCCGGTCCGGCTCGCTCGCGCCCTCGCGGAGCCGGTAGAAGCGGGACAGGTACACCATGCCCGCGTCGTGCTTCTGTTCAGGCAGCGTGACGCCGATCGCCGCCAGAAGGCGCGTCACGGACGAGTGGCGCCCGCCGGCGTCGACGACGAGGTCCGCGGGGATGTCGCCGGCCGTCGTGTGGACGCCGGTGACGCGCGGCACGGCGCCCGTTCGCGTCGTGCCGTTCGCTGTCATGAGGCCGGTGACCTTCACCCCATCGCGCAGGTCGACGCTCTGCGTCCGGATCGCTGCGCGCCGCAGCACCCACTCAAACGTCGTGCGGCGTGACGCCAGGAGCACCAGATCCTCGTCGCCGGGCTGCGGTGTCGGGTCGTCGATCGTGTCCGGGGCCACGTCGTTCCAGCCAACCTCGACGACGCCGTGGTCGAGTAGCTCTCGCCGCACGTCCGGCAGGTCGTCGCGGAGGATGTTGCGGATGCGCGCCAGGAAGGCGTGCGGGTGCCGGACTTGAGGCGCGCCACGGCGGGTCCAGGTGAAGGCGTCCTCCGGGCCGGTGGGCAGGGGCGTGTCATCGCGCTCGATCAGGATGATGTGGTGCCCGTCGCGGGCGAGAAACAGCGACGACATCAGGCCAGCGATGCCGGCGCCGGTGATGACGATGTTCATGGAGCGGGGGCCCTTCCCGTCTGCGGACCAGTAGACGTAAGCCGAATAAGTCAGTTATAACTGACCTATGCCAGCAGGGGCAACGGAGGACGCCTCCAGCGTACGCCGACGCTTGCCGGCGACGGAGCGTCGCAAGCAGATTCTCGCCGTCGCCCAGAGCGCCTTCGCGCGCGGAGGGTATCGGGGCACGACGACGCTCGAGATCTCGCGCGCGGCGGGCGTCTCCGAGAAGCTCGTCCTCAAGCACTTCGGCAACAAGGAGGCGCTGTTCCGCGCCGCCGTCATCGACCCGCTGCTGGCGCTGATGGTCAGCGCGAACGAGCAGGCGCGGGCGCGCCTGGCCGGGGTGCCGGGCGACGACTCGCCCGAGGAGGCGTTCGCGCGCGTCCACCGCTTCCTGGCCATGTGGGCGCGCCTGGTGCGCGAGCGGGCGCCGCTCCTCTTCTCGTTCATCGCCGACGTGCGGGCGTTCCCGGACGTCGCCGCGCGGCTGGCCGACCTGTTCGAGCGGCAGGTGCGCGAGTCCAGCGAGACCCTCTCGCTGGCGATCGAGCACGAAGCCTTCCGGCCATTCGACCCGCGCGTGGCCTTCCTCTCCGCGCTTGGAGCGGCCACGATGGCGGCGCTCACGAGCGACGACATCGACGCATTCCTCGACGAGTACTTGAAGCTCACGCTCTTCGGAGTGCTCTCGGAGCAGGGGCGCGCGGCGGCGGGCGTGGCCGCGGGGTGAGCGAGCAGGGCGGCGCCGATGCGGTTCCGCCACGAAACGACGAGGCGATGACGAGGATCAGGTTCGGTACGTTCCTGGCGCCGCACCACCCCCTGGGCGAGCACCCCACGCTGCAGTTCCAGCGAGACCTCGACCTGGCGGAACACCTCGACCGCCTCGGCCTCGACGAGTTCTGGTGCGGCGAGCACCACTCGTCCGGCTGGGAGATGATCGGGTCGCCGGAGATGTTCCTCGCCGCGGCGGGACAGCGCACGAAGCGCATCATGCTCGGCACGGGCGTCGTCTCCCTGCCGTATCACCACCCGTTCAATGTGGCCCAGCGCATCGTCCAGCTCGACCACATGACGATGGGCCGCGCGATGTTCGGCACCGGGCCCGGCGCGCTGCCGTCCGACGCGCACACACTGGGCATCAACCCCATGGTGCAGCGCGACCGCCAGGACGAAGCGCTCGGCGTCATCATCCGGCTCCTCCGCGGCGAGGAGCGCTTCAGCTACAAGAGCGACTGGTTCGAGCTGCACGACGCGGCCCTGCAGATCCTGCCGCTGCAGGAGGAGATCCCGATGGCCGCCGCGTCGTCGATCAGCCCCTCCGGCATGAAGATCGCCGGGAAGTACGGCATTGGCGTCCTGTCGATCGCCTCGACATCCGTCGAGGGGCTGCAGGCACTGCCGACGCAGTGGTCGTTCGCCGAAGAGGAGGCGAAGAAGCACGGCACCACCGTTGACCGCAAGAACTGGCGCGTGCTGATGAGCTGGCACCTCGCCGATTCGAAGAAGCAGGCGCAGGAGGAGGCGAAGCACGGCCTCTGGCGCTGGCACAACGAGTACAACGTGCGCGTGCTGGGCCGCCCCGGCGCGACGCACGTCGACGACCCGGATGAGTTGCTGGCGCAGACGGTGGGGCGCGGCGCCGAGGGCGCCGGCGCTGCCGTCATCGGCACGCCGGACGAGCTGGTGAAGGCGATCCGGCGGCTGCAGGAGGTCACGGGCGGCTTCGGCGTCGTGCTCGGCTTCGCGCACGACTGGGCGGACCGCGAGGCGACGTTCCGGTCGTGGGAGTTGTTCGCGCGCTTCGTCGTGCCGGAGATCAATGGTTACACGCGCGGCCAGAAGGAGTCGGCCGACTATCTCGAAGCTCACAAACAGGAGCTGATCTCGGGAGCGGGCGCCGCCGTCATGGCGAAGATCCAGGAGGACCCGCGGGCCGCCGCCGCGATGGCGGTGACCATCAAGCAGGCACGGCAGCAGGCGCAGGGGGGCGGCTGGCGCCCCGGCGCCGGTCCCACTGCCCCGGAGGACGAGCAGGGATAGCGGGGCGGACGCCGGCTTCGGCCGCGCGCACCCGCCGCTCGGCAGGGGCCGCGGCGCGACGCCCATTGCGCTGGACCTCGGCCGTTGCGGCGGGCCGCTCGCACAACATGAAGAAGGGCTCGCATCCGTGCGAGCCCTCCTCCGAAACGCGGTGCGGCGTCCCCTCTGTTACGGGCAGCCTCCAAACTGCGAGGCTGCGAGACCAAGGTCGGCGGCGTTGATGAAGCCGTTGCCGTCCTGGTCGTACGGGCGGAACTCCGGCGGCAGCATCCCGAACGCGCTGGCGATGAGGCCGAGGTCGGCCGCGTTCACCACGCGGTTCGCGTCCACGGACGCTATCTCCTTCCCGTCGCTGCACGAGTCGCCGTCGGTGTTGGCCACCAGCGGGTCCGAAAGCCAGTAGCGGACCTCCACGCCGTCCAGCGAGCCGTCGTCGTCGCTGTCGGTGTCCGCCGGGTTCGTCCCGTAGATGAGTTCACAGGCGTCGGGCAGCCGGTCGCTGTCCGTGTCCGGGCCGGACAGGTTGCTGACCGCGACGAGCGGGTTGCTCCCGCAGGCGATCTCGGTGCCGTCGTTCGTCCGGTCGCCGTCCGTGTCCCAGACGAACGGGCTGAGGCCCTGCGACAGCTCGTCGCCGTTCAGCACGCCGTCCCCGTCGATGTCCGGGTCGCAGGCATCGCCGTCCGTGTCGCCGGCCGGGTTCGTTGCGTCGTCCCATGCGGGGACCGGCTTGGGCAGCGGCATCGGCTCGCCGTTGGTGTTCTCCTGGCCGGGGTTGTGGTCCACCGGGCAGTTGTCGTCCGGGTCGTCGAGTCCGTCGCCGTCGCCGTCCGCCGGGACCGGGCACCCGGCAACGGGCGCCACCAGGAATGGGTCGGCGTCGATGGTCGCCGGCGGCGTGATCGCGTCACCGAAGCCCGGCGGGTTCGGCCCGTTGACCTTGCCCCACCAGTTGTTTTCGGCGTTGACC
>DATMAH010000110.1:0-11297 GCA_035583735.1 Dehalococcoidia bacterium | reverse complement strand
GGCCAGGCGCAGTCGGTCCAATAATGCAGGCGTACAAGCCGAGTATCTGGCCGACTGTGTGCGTCTCAAGGTGCCTCGGATCGGGCTGCATGCACGAACTTTAGCACAAATGATCTAGTGATGGGAGCAACTACCGCACGCGCGTCTGCAGGTACCACTCGTGGACGTTGGCGAAGCGGGACGCCGGCGTGAAGAGCATGCCGGGGGCGGCGCCCTGGAGTTGCTCCGGCTGCACGTAGGTGTACGTCGGCGCGAAGAGCGGGATCGATGGCATCGCCGCGATCAGATAGCCGCTGAAGAGCGCGTACAGCTCCTTCCGCCGCTCCGTGTCGGTGGTCTGGCGCGCCCGCTCCAGGACGTCGTCGATGCGGGGATCGGAGTAGTTCGCGAGGTTCCGGCCGGGCGGCCCGATCTGGCTGCTGTGCCAGAACGGGTAGGGGTCCGGGTCCGGCCCAGGGTCGACGAGCGCCAGCGCGGCGGTGTAGCTGCGCGAGAGCAGGTGCTGGTCGACGAACGTCGCGCGGTCGAGCGGCTGCACGGTGACGTCGATGCCGAGCGCGCGCAGTTGCCGCGAGATGTTCTCGGCGATCTCCACGCGATACGGGTCGTCAGCGGTGTCGAGGGTGAACGACAGGCGGTCGGCGCCCTTGGTGCGCACGCCGTCGCGCCCGCGCTGCCAGCCGGCCTGCTCCAGCAGCGACGCCGCCGCGCCCGGGTCGAAGCCCGGCACATCGAGGTCGCTGTACGCCCAGAGCGACTCGGGCATCCCCGACTCGACGCTCACGCCGCGGCGGAGCCCCGGGCCGTCGATGACGCTCTGCATGTTGATGCCGCGCAGCATCGCCCGCCGCACGGCCGCGTCGGAGAACATGGGCGAGCGCGTGTCGAGGTAGAGCATGAAGAACGACGTCGAGACGAGGTTCCGCTGCACGATGCCGGGGGCGTCGCGCAGGATGTCGTACACGGACGGCTCCGTCGCGGGCGGGAACAGCCCGGCGTCGATCTCGCCCCGGCGCAGCGCCTCCGCCACCGCGGAAGGGCTGGCGAAGAACCGCAGCTCGAGCCTTTCGATGCGCGGCGGGCCGAAGTAGTACGTCGAATGCGGCGCGAGCTCGATGGAGTCGTCGTCGCGGCTGCGCAGCCTGTACGGTCCGGTGCCGATGGGCCGGCCGTTGAACGGGGCGTTGAGCAGCCCGTTCGCGTCGAGGCCCTCCAGCAGGTGGTGCGGGAGGATGCCGACGGTGAGGTACGCCAGGAACGGCGCGTACGCCTGCTCCAGCCGGAACTCCACCGTATAGGCGTCGCGCGCCGTCAGCACGACGCCCTGCATGAGCTGCGCGAGCGCCGGGTCGCCGCGGAACGCCGGGTCGGAGATCGCGCGGAACGTGAAGAGCACGTCGTCGGCGTCGAACGGGTCGCCGTCGTGCCAGACGACGCCGCGGCGCAGGTGCAGCACGTAGCTCTGGCCGTTGCCGGTGATCTCCCAGCGCTCCGCCAGGTCGGGGAGTGGCGTGCCATCGGGGCCCAGGCGGACGAGGCCGCTGAAGATCAGCGCCGAGAGGTCGGCGTCCGTCTGGTTGGCGGCGGCGAAGAGCGGGTTGATGCGCTCGGGCGGGCGCAAGACACCTTCGACGTAAGTGCCACCGCTCGCCGGGACAGCTTCGCCCTGGCGGTCGCTGAGGACGAAGTACGCGAAGGCGGCGATGAGGGTGCCGCCTGCGACGAGCGCTCCGAACAGGGGCCAGCGGGGCGAGGGGTCGAAGTGCACGGGTGGCGGCGCCCGCGCCGGGCTACACCGCCCTCACGGACCAGGCCGAGAGCGCGAGGAACACGACAGCGAGCACGATGGTGAGCTGGAAGAGCGTCTTTTCGAGGCCGCGCCGCGTGCGGAAGCTGGTGCTGGTGGCGCCGCCGAACGCCGCGCCGATCCCGGCACCCTTCGCCTGCAGCAGGACGACGAGCGTCAGCATGATGGAGACGATGATCTGCGCGACGTGGATGAAGTCCGTGAATTCCAAGCGGTCACCTCTGCGTGTTGGCGGCCACAGTAAACCATATCCCGGCCGTGTAGCCCAAACGGCCATCCGGCGCGGGCCGTGCGTCTCTGGTCGCCCCCGTCCGCCCGTGATACCACGACAGGGACAGCGGATGGTGACACGATGACCTTCATGGCGCTGATTCTCAAGAACCTGGTGCGCCAGCGCATGCGGACGGCGCTGACGGTGCTGGGCATCTCCGTCGGCATCACCACGGTCGTCGCCCTCGGCGTGGTGCTGTCCGGCGTCCGGCAGACGGCCTCCGCCGTCCTGCGCGCCTACGACTCCGACTTCATCGTCGCCCAGAAGGGCTCGTCCGACCTGACCTTCAGCATCGTCACGGAGGATGAGGTCGAGGCGCTGCGCCGGCGAGACGACGTGGCGGACGCCGTCGGGGCGCTGTTCCACGTCTCGCGCGTCGGCGGCAACCCATTCTTTGTGATGATCGGGGTCGAGGCGGAGGACATCGTCGACCAGGGGCCGCAGATCACCGAAGGGCGCCGCATCCAGCCGGGGGCCGACGACGAAGCGATGATCGGCTCGCGCGCCGCATCGACGCTCGACCTCGATGTCGGCGGCACGCTGGAGACGGAGGAGCGCGACTTCACCGTCGTCGGCATCTACAAGGCGGACAACATCTGGGAGGACAACGGCGCCTACGCCGCGCTCGACGTGGTGCAGGAGATCGCCGGCAAGCCCAATGCGGTCACCGCCGTCTACGTCAAGGTCGCCCAGGGCGAGGACCCTGACGCCGTGGCCGACAGAATCGAGGATGAGCACCGCGGCCTCACGTCGATCAGCAGCGTCGACGAGTACTCAGAGGTCGACCAGGGCATCGAGATCATGGACGCGATGAACCTCGCGATCTCGGCGCTCGCGGTCGGCATCGGCGCCATCGGCGTCATGAACACGATGATCATGTCCGTCTTTGAGCGCACGCGTGAGATCGGCATCCTGCGCGCGGTCGGCTGGCGGGGCAGCCGCATCGTGCGCATGATCCTCGGCGAATCGCTGCTGCTCTGCGGAGTCGCGGCGGTCTTCGGGTCGGCGCTCGGCGTCCTCGCATCGCGGATGGTGCTGCTCATCCCCACCGTGCGGTCGCTGCTCGAACCCCAGTACGAGGCGCAGGTCTTCGTGCGCGCGCTGGTCGTCGCGCTCATCGTCGCCATCGTCGGCGCCGTCTACCCGGCCGTCCGCGCCGTGCGGCTCACGCCGATGGAGGCGCTGCGCCATGAATGACGGCCGGCCGGCGATCGAGGTGCGCGACGTCGTCAAGACGTTCGACGGCGGCATCATCCGCGCGCTCGCCGGCGCCTCGCTCGACGTTGGGCGCGGCGAGTTCGTCGCCATCGTCGGTCCGTCCGGGTGCGGGAAGTCGACGCTGCTCCACCTGATCGCCGCGCTCGACCGTCCGGACGCGGGCACGATCCGCGTGAACGAGCATGTGCTGGGGAGCGACCGCGACCTCAGCCACTTCCGCGCGTACGACGTGGGCCTGATCTTCCAGCTCCACAACCTGCTGGCGACGCTGAGCGCCAGCGAGAACGTGCAGGTGCCCATGTTCGAGACGTCTCGTTCGGCCGGGCAGCGGCGCGCACGGGCGAGCGACCTGCTGTCGCTCGTGGGGCTGAAGGGCAAGGACCGGAACACGCCGACGAAGCTCTCGGGCGGAGAGCGCCAGCGCGTCGCCATCGCGCGCGCGCTCGCGAACGACCCCTCGATCCTGCTCGCCGATGAGCCCACCGGCAGCCTGGACTCGGCGGCCGGCAAGGTGATCCTGGACCTGCTGGAACGCCTGCGCACGGAGCGCGGGCTCACCATCGTCATGGTGACGCACGACCCCGGCGTCGCCGCGCGCGCCGACCGCATCGTCCGGATGCTGGACGGGCGCGTCGCCGATGCGGGCACGCCGCGAGAGCGCGCAGCGGCGCCGTCGGCGGCCGCGGCGCCGTCGGATCATCGCGAGGCATCTGATACGATGGAGGCAGCCCCAGGGTAGCCAAGTGGCCTAAGGCAACGGTCTGTAAAACCGTGTATCGCTGGTTCGAATCCAGCCCCTGGGACCAGATTCCAGGTTCAACACGGCGCCCCGCGCGGGCGCCGGTGCTCTTCGCCTGACGGCAATCACAATGGTGCAGCCCACACGTCGAGTGGAACGACGGTTTCCCCACGTTCCGAGGCTGTATGGCGCACCGCCGGTGGGAACTGTACGTACGCGGGAAGCCCCTCGCTCGGCCCTGGAACCCCTGCTGTCCACCTTCGCCAAGCGATGCGAGGCAGGCGCCAATGCTGGCGCCGGAGGTTGAAAGGGGCCCGCCGCAGCCAGCACCGGCGACGTGGCGGTCGTGCAGGTTGTCGCAGTCGTCCCTTCGCTCAGGGATCGGCCGTGCGAACGCGGTCCTCGGACACAGGTGGAAGACGTCCTGGTCGGACGTCTTCCACCTCGCTCACGGTCGTGGAGCAGCCCCGCTGTGTGCCGTCTAGTTGGCCGCCGTCGGCGATACGCTGGCTCGCTCGATGCGCTGCAGCGCTTGCAGCACGTCCGGGAGGTGACGGCCAATCGCGAAGTCGTGGCGGATCACGGCGCGAATGATGCCCGCCTTGTCGATCACGTACGTGATGCGGGCTGTCGTCAAGCCGAGTATGCCCTCCGCCTCGTACGCACGAATGAGCTTCTTGTCCGGATCGGCGACAAGCGGGAAGGCGAGCTGATGCCGCTCGCGGAACTGCCGGTGCGAGTCCAGGGAGTCGGCACTGACGCCGACGATGACGGCGTCGTACTTCTCGATCTCGCCGTAATTCTCCTGAAAGGTGCAGGCCTCCCGGGTACAGCCGGGCGTGAAGTCCCGGGGGTAGAAGTAGAGCACGACGTTTTTCCGGCCCCGCAGACTGGCGAGGTTGAAGACCTCGCCGTCGTCCAGCACCGTCTCGAACTCCGGCGCGGGCGTACCTTCTTTCAGCATCTCTGTCTCCTCCTACGCGTGCTCATGTTGCCGGCGCGCCTTTGACATGCTCCTCGAAGAAGCGCATCAAGCGTTCCCACGCGTCGGCGGCGGCCTCTTCGTGATAACTGAGGCCGAAGCGGGCGAGCCAGGCGGGCGCGCTCTTGTTCATGAAGCTGTGCCCGGCGCCGGGGTAGACCTTCACATCGTGCGGCACGCCGAGCGCGGCAAGCCGCTCCTCGAGCCGCCGGGCGTGGGGCAACAGCATTCGGTCCTTCGCCCCGTAGCTCGCGACCACGGGGCAGATCCCTTCGAGGGCACGCTCCCCTGCCGGTACGCGACCATAGTTGACCGAGGCGGCTTGGAAGTCATGCCGGACGCCCGCCGCCAGCGCGAAGCCGCCGCCCATGCAGAAGCCGACGATGCCAAGGCGTCCGCCGTCCACCTCCGGCCTGTCCGCGAGCCAGGTTCGCGTTTCGCCGATGAGTTCGGCGGTCGCCCGGCCGCCGCGGACCATGTCGATGATGGTGCTGGCGATGCACAGCGGCTTGAAGCCAAGGCTGTAGAGGTCCGGCACCAGGACGGCATACCCGGCGGCGCGAAAGCGGATGGAGATGGCCTGGATGTCGGCGTTGAGGCCCCAGGCCTCGTGCAGCACGATCACGGCCGGGAACGGCGGGCTCCCCTCCGGTAGGCCGAAGAGGGCTCTGACACGGCCGGCGCGAACCTCCGCGAGACCCTCATCCATACTCAAGGCCTCCTCGAACTGGGCGATCTCGGAGCGGCTGCTAGACCCTCACCTGGACCGAATCGCCCTCCAGCCGCACCTCGTAGACGGGCACGTCCGCCGTGTCCACGTCGGCCAGGAGTTCGCCCGTGCGCTGCATGGCGGCCATGGCCTCCGGCCCGAGTGTATCGAGGCCGGGAATCTGGATGCGGCTGAAGTCAGGGCCGGATACGACCTTGCCCGTGCGAGCGTCGAAGCGGGCGAAGTGCAGAGGACATTCTATAGTGCTGCCGTCCAGCTTGCCCTTGCTGAGAGCGGCCTTCTGGTGGCCGCACTCATCGGCCAGCGCGCAGATTTGCCCCTCCGCGTTGGCAAGCACGACCCGCTTCCCGTCCACGATGACCCGCCTCATCTGCCCCGGCGGCAGCTCGGAGACGCTGGCGACCGTCCTGAATTCGCTCATGTCGGCTCGATTCCCTCCTTGCGTACAGTACTGACCGATCTGGCGCTTCAACCCTAGCAGAGTTCCAGAATTTTGGAAACGTGTATACTTCCGGGCGTGGACTCCTTCGAGCGCGACGCCGTGAAGGTCTTTAAGGCCCTCGCCGATCCGACGCGGTACAAGGTGGTGCGGCTGCTCATCGAGAAGGGTGAACTGGGCTGCCAGGACTTCGCCGACGAGTTCCCCCTGACACCGCCCGCGATGTCGCACCACTACCGCGTACTCGAGAATGCCGGCCTCGTGCTCACCCGCAAGGAAGGGAGCCACGTCTTCATGCGCCTGAACGAAGAGCGGCTGGACCGGTTCCTGCCCGACTTCCGCCGCGTCCATCTCGGACCGCGGCCGGCCGGGCGGCGCGAGGAGCGGCGAGGCCGCGGCAACGCCCGAGGACCAGGTTTGAACGTGTCATGACGGAGGTTTGAGGTGGCCAACGACTGGAACCGGCAGATCATCGACGAGTTCCGTCGCAACGACGGCAAGGTTGGCGGTAACTTCGCGGGCGCGCCGCTGCTCCTCTTGACGACGACAGGGGCGAAGACGGGCCGCCAGCACACGACGCCGGTGATGTACTTGAAGGACGGCGAGCGATTCCTGGTTTTTGCCTCTAAGGGCGGTGCGCCCACGAACCCGCACTGGTACCACAACCTGGTTGCCAACCCGCGCGCGACGATAGAAGTCGGCCGCGAGACGTTCGAGGTTGAAGCCGAGGTGGTGCAGGGCGAGGAGCGCGATCGCCTGTATGCCGAGCAGTCGAAACGCTTTCCCCAGTTCGCGGAATACCAGGCGAACACGCGCCGGCGTATCCCGGTCATCGCGCTGACCCCGGTCGACGCGGACAACACGCGGTGAGGAGGGCCGAATGGAGACCGCTGCCGCCGTTCTCCAGGTGATCCTCGCGTTCGTCTTCCTCGGCGCCGGGGGCTCGAAGGTCCTCGGCGTCCGCATGCAGGTCGACAATTTCAATGTCTACGGGTACCCGCAATGGTTCCGCGTCGTCACCGGCCTCGTCGAGCTGACCGGTGCGGCGGCGATGCTGGTGGGGCTCCTCGTGGACGAGGTGGCGGTATTTGGCGGCGTTTGGCTTGGGGTGACGATGGTCGGCGCCGTGTACACCGACCTGTTTCGCCGGGGTAGCGCGGCGTACGCCGTGGCGCCGGCAATCCTGCTCGTGCTGGCCCTCGCCGTCGTAGCGCTTCGAGTGGGCTAGATTCATCCGGCGCCGCCCGGCGCCGTGCAAACCGACGGGCGAGGGCCGGACGGGCGCGGACGGCTGGGAACGCATCCAGCGCCGAAACCAGGTTCCAGGTTCAACACGGCGCCCCTGTGTGCCGTTCTTGCGTCTTCTGGCCGTGGGGCCGGCCCGCACGGCTGGCGCCGGCGCCGTAAGGGGAATCCCGCGCCGGACAGCGGCATCAGCGCATCAACCGGGGCGGCCCGCAGGACGATACTCCTCGCGGAGGAGCGAGGATGCGGGCCATCGACTCCATGACCGCGCTCGACGCCCGGCGCCAGCAGCAGGTGCCGCAGACGTTCGCGCGCGTCGCGGTGATCATGCTCTTCATGGGGCTGTGGCTCGTGCTCTGGGCCGCGCGGATCCCCATGCCCGTGCCGTTCCTCATCACCCTGCTGGCCGAGGCGGCGTTTTTCCTGGCGTACTGGCGTGCGATCTTCATCCTGCCGTCGGTGCGTGCGATCACGTGGGCGCACTACTTCATGCTTGGCGCCGAGATCTGCTTCCACACGACCATGGTCTACTTCCTCGGCGGCATCACCTGGCTCGGCGCGTTCGCGTACGTCTTCGGCCTCATCTTCGCCAACACCTTCCTCTCGCTGCGCGGCGGGCTCGTCTACACGACAGCGGTGGTTTCCGCGCTCCTCGCCCTCGCCATACTCGACGGCACGGGCGTCATCCCCCACTACGAATTCCTGGCGCAGGATGCCCTGCGCTACAAGGACGGGCGCTTCGTCGTCACGACGCTCATCTGCGGCGCGGGCGTCTTTTATAGCGTGTACGTCTGGATCAACTGGGTGGGCGCGCAACTGCGCGTCGAGCGCGATGCCGCCGTCGCCATGCGCGACGACCTGTTCGAGGCGCGCGCCGCGCTCGAGCGCGCCAATGCGGAGCTTGAGGAGCGTGTGCGCGAGCGCACGTCCGAACTTGTGACGGCCAACGCGTCGCTCGGCGAACGCGACGAGCTGCTGCGTGCGACGATCGAGTCCACCGCGGACGGCATCCTCGTCGTCGACGCCGCCGGTAACGTGGCGTACCACAACGAGCGCTTTCTCTCGATGTGGCGCATCCCGGCGGACGTCGCCGCGACGGGTGACGATGACGCGCTCCTGGCCTCGGTGCTCGACCAGCTCGACGACCCGGAGGCCTTTCTGGCGAAGGTGCGCGACCTCTACCGCTCCTCCGCGGAAGACCTGGACCTCCTCCACTTCAAGGACGGGCGCGTGTTCGAGCGCTACTCGCGCCCGCTCCTGCGCGACGGCGAGGTTGCCGGGCGCGTCTGGAGCTTCCGGGACGTCACGGCGCGCGAGAACGCCACCGCCGACCTGCGGCGCCGCGCCCGCATCGACGCGCTGACGAGCACGCTGAACCACGGCGCCATCACGGAAGAGCTCTCCGCCCTGGTCCAGTCGGCGCCGGGCAGGCGGCTCGCCGTGGTGATGGCCGATGTCGACGCGATGAAGACGATGAACGACGCCTATGGCCACCAGGCGGGCGACGAGATGCTGCTCGCCGTCGCGCGCGCGCTGGAAATCGACAACGCCATCGTCGGCCGCTACGGCGGCGACGAGTTCATCGCACTGCTGCCGGGCGCGGCGCGGGGCGACGCCGAGGCCTACTGCGCGCGCGTCGCCGAATCACTGCGCACCGCGCAGGTGCGGGACGCCGCCACCGGCTCGCTCGTGCCCGTGGAGGTCAGCATGGGGATCGCCGTGTACCCGGACGAGGCCGCCTCGGCCGACGAGCTGCTGCGTTCAGCCGACGCGGCGATGTACGCCGCAAAGCGCGACCGCCGGATGGCCGGCGCCAGCGCGCTGACGCGTGCCGTGCATGGCGACGAGCGCGCCGCCCGCATCGTCGGCGAGATCGTGCCCGTGCTGACGCTGCCCGGCGACCTGGAGGCGAAGCTGCGCCTGGTCGCCAACCGGCTGTCGACCGTCGCCGGATACGAGATCGTCCGCTTCAATCTGATGGACGGCCACACGCGCGGCCGCTCTACCTACGCCCGCATCGACGAGCGCTACGTACAGCAGTTCGACAACGCGGTCCGCAGCGAGCCGGAAGGGAGCCTCACGCGCATCGTCGCGGCGACGGGCCGCCCCGTCGTCATCGAGGACTTGACGGTGGACGAGCGCCTCCCACCTGGACGGCGCGCAGTCCTGAGACAGGCGGGAATCCACTCGGCGCTCGTGGTGCCGATGATCTGGGAGGACCGGCTCATCGGCGTCATGTCCGTCGCGACGAAGGAGAAGGCAGCCTTCGGTCCGCGCGATATCCAGCTCGTCACGGCCGTCGCCGACCAGGTCACGGCGATCATCCGCATGGAGCGCCTCGTCGGCGACCTGCAGGACACGTCGTCGCACCTGCAGCGCGCGCGCGCGGACACCGTCGTGCTGCTCGCCGCGAGCGCCGAGGCGCACGACGCGACGACGGGCCGCCACCTGCAGCGCGTGCGCGCCATCACGGAGGCGCTCGCGCGCGAGCTGGGATACGACGACGAGGGCGCCGACGCCCTGGGGCTGGCCGCCGTGCTGCACGACATCGGCAAGATCCGCGTGCCCGATGCCATTCTGCTCAGCCCGGCGCAGCTCAGCGACGACGAGTGGTCCATCATGAAGCTGCACACGACGTGGGGCGCGGAGTTCCTCCGCGACCGGCCCGGCTTCGAGCTCGCCGCCACGATCGCCGCCGCGCACCACGAGCGCTGGGACGGCAGCGGCTACCCGCGCGGCCTCGCCGGCGAGCAGATCCCGGAGGCGGCGACCATCGTCGCCGTCGCCGACAGCCTGGACGCGATGACGCACGACCGGCCGTACCGCGCCGGCCGGCCGCTCGACTGGGCGGTGGAGGAGGTGCGGGCCGGCGCCGGCACCCAGTTCAATCCGCGCGTGGTCGACGCCCTCCTGCGCATCCACGCCCGTGGGGAACTCGCCCGCTATCGCTACAGGCACGATGGCGACGCCCGCGCCGCCTGACGCAACAGCGCGAACTTGTCGCCGCGGTCGCCTGCGGCGGCCCGCTGATAGTACGCTTACTCCACGTTGAGCCGACGACTGATAGCCATCGCGATCCTCCTCGCCGTCCTCGGCGGGCTTGCGCCCGGGGCTTCCGCGCGCGCCCAGCAGACAGGGCCGGCGGTCGCGGTGACGGGCGTGGACGAATCCGCCTATCCCCTGGTCCGGGCCTTCGTCAGCGTCACGGATGCCGATGGCGCGCCCGTCGCCGGCCTGGAGCGCGACGCCTTCTCGGTCATGGTGGACGCCACGGAGCTGAAGCCGGACGTCGCACCGGCGTCCGAGAGCCCGCTGGCGCTCGTCCTCGTCGTCGAGGCGTCGGATTCGATGCGTGGCGGACGCCTCGAGCTGGTCACGCAGGCGGCCAGCGGTCTCATCCGCGCGCTCGGCCCGGACGACCGCATCGCCCTGCTCGCGTTCGGGAGCGAGACGAACGTCGTGGTGCCGTTGACGGCCGACCGCGCCCGCGTGGTCAACGGCCTGACGGCGCTGCAGGCGGGCGGCGGCAGCGCGCTGCACGAGGCCGTGCAGGCGGCGGTGTACGTCGCCGTCAGCTCCGGCGCGCCGCGCTCCGCGATCGTGCTCCTGGCCGATGGCCCCGGCGATCCGAGTCCCGGCGTGAGCGCGGAGGCGGCGACGAGCGTGGCTGCGGGCAGCGGCATCCCCGTCTACGCCATCGGCCTGGGCGACGACGCCGCGCCGTATCTCGCGCTGCTCGCGACGGCAACGGCCGGCCAGTTCCGGCCGGCGAACGCCGGCAATATCGGACTGGCGTTCGAGGAGACGGCCGCCGCGGTCCAGGGCCAGTACGCGCTCGACTTCGAGGTCGATGCGCCGGCGGACGG
>DATMAH010000109.1:0-21822 GCA_035583735.1 Dehalococcoidia bacterium | reverse complement strand
TGCCGAAGTGGCTGGCGCCCGCCGAGAAGACGTCGCGGAACGTCAACGCCGCCAGCGTCGTGTATCCGCCGGCGCTGCCGCCGGTGATGATCAGCCGCTTGCCGTCTACGTCGCCGCGCCCGACGAGGAAGCGGGCGGCGTTGGCGCAGTCGTCGACGTCCACGATGCCCCAGTTGCCGTTCAGCCGCTCGCGGTACGCGCGGCCGTAGCCGGTGCTGCCGCCATAGTTCACGTCGACGACGGCGAACCCCCTGCTCGTCCAGTACTGGATGCCGAGGCTCAGCGTGGCGGTCGCGGCCGATGTTGGCCCGCCGTGGATCTTCACGATGAGCGGCGGCCTCTCTCCGTCCGGCGCACGATAGTCCTTGTTCGCCGGTGCGTAGTAGATCGCGTGCGCCGTCAGCCCGCCCTCCGTGGGGAATTCGATCGGCTCCGTCCGCGAGAGGTACCCGTGGTCGATCTCGATCTCGCTCGACCGGCGCAGGACCTCGCTCCATCCCGACGCGAGGCCGAGGCGCACGACGCAGGGCATCGCCGTCTCCGATCCCGCGACGACGACGACGGTGTCGCCGGATGCGCGCACTTCGCCGTACGACGTGAATGGCAGGTCGAGCGGCGTCAGTGCGCGGCTGGCGGGGTCCAGCACGGCGAGCCGCCCGATGCCCTGCTGCGAGTACGTGCAGACGATGCGCCCGCCGGACGCGAACGCGTACGCCGGCATGCCGAAGACCCACTGCGGCCGCCCGAACTCCGCCTCCATCGCGCACAAGGGCTCGATTGCGCCGTCGCGCTCCCGGTACAGATTCCACCAGCCGCTGCGGTCCGAGACGAAGTGCAATACGCCGTCCGGCGACCACTCTGGCTGGAAGATCGATTCCGCCGGGCCGCCGGCCACGAGCCGCCGCTCGCCGAGCGCACCATCGTCGCGTATCGCCGCCAGCCACAGCTCCGTGCCGTCCCACGGCATGTTCGGGTGGTTCCACGTCAGCCAGGCGAGCATGCGCCCGTCCGGGCTCAGGCGCGGCGACGAGTAGAAGTCATTGCCCTCGGCCAGCACGCTGCCGGCGTCCGCGCCATTCGCATCAGCGGCGATGCGGACAATCGCGTTCCGCGGTTCGCCTTCGCCCGTATGGTCTTCTCGCACGCAGATGACGCTGCTGCGCGCGCGGTCGATGCAGTAGTCGGCGTAGCGATAGGCCGCCGCCGGCGTGAGCGGGCGCGGCTCGCCGCGCTCCCGCCTGTACAGGCGCTGATCCGCGAAGTTTGAGAAGAACAGCGTGCCCGCGTCGACCGCATACGCGCCGCCGCCGTACTCGTGCACGCGCGTGCGAGCGTTGAACGGCGCCGGCGTTACGTCGTGCACCGTCCCGTCAGGTGTGCGCCGCACGATGACGTAGCGCCCGCCCTCCTCCGGCCGCATCTCCGTCCAGTACACGTCGTCGCCGTCAAGCGCCGTCTGCCCGATGGTGATGCTCTCGGACACGATGAGGTCGCTCGTGATCGGCGATTTCCACGTCCCGTATGGCGCTACGTCCATCGGCACCCTCGATTTCTGGTGGCGGCCGCACCCGTGGGCGGGGCGGCTACAAGCTACAAAGTTCAGCCTGTACACTCCCGCCATGCCCGGCGAAGAGGAGCTGATACAGACCCGGCGCGAGAAGATCGAGCGCCTTCGCGCCGCCGGCATCGACCCCTACCCCGCCCGGGTGGAGCGCACGCACACGACGGCCCAGGCGATCGCGGCGTTCGAGCGCTGGGAGCGGGACGGCGGCACGGGGGAGGCGCCGGGCGTCGCCGTCACCGGCCGCGTCACTTCGCGCCGCGACATGGGCAAGGCGGCATTCGCCGATATCCGTGACGGCGAGGGCCGGCTCCAGGCGTACATCCGCAAGGACGCCGTCGGAGAAGAAGCCTACGCCCGCCTCGCCGACATCGATCTCGGCGACTTCTTGCAGGTTTCCGGCGCCCTCATGCGCACGCGCACCGGCGAGATCACCGTCGAGGCGCGCCGCTTCGGCGTCATCGCCAAGGCGTTGCGGCCACCGCCGGAGAAGTGGCACGGCATCGAGGACATCGAGATGCGCTACCGCCAGCGCTACCTGGACCTCATGGCGAACGAGGAGGTGCGGGAGATCTTCCGCACGCGCGCCGCCATCATCGCCCGCATCCGCCGCTTCCTCGACGAGCGCGGCTACATCGAGGTGGAGACGCCGGTGCTGCAGGCGGAAGCGGGCGGCGCCGCGGCGACGCCGTTCGTCACGCACCACCGCGCGCTCGACCAGGACTTCTACCTGCGCATCTCGCTGGAGCTGCACCTCAAGCGCGTCCTCATCGGCGGCTTCGACCGCGTCTACGAGATGGGCCGCATCTTCCGCAACGAGGGCGTCTCCTGGAAGTACAACCCCGAGTTCACGATGATCGAGGGTTACCAGGCGTACGCGGACTACAACGACATCGCTCGCCTCATCGAGGAGATGGTGCCGGCCGTCGCGCGCGACGTGCTCGGCTCGACCTCCGTGCGCTTCGGCCAGCACGACGTAGACCTCACCCCGCCGTGGCGCCGGATCACCATGCGGCAAGCCCTCGTCGACCACGCCGGCATCGATTTTGAGGAGTTCCGCGCGCGCGACAAGCTGCTCGGGGAGCTGCAGCGCCGCGGGCTGGAGGTCGACGCCGGGTGGTCGTGGGGCAAGCTCATCGATGAGGCGGTGTCGCACTACGTCGAGCCGAAGCTCATCCAGCCGACGTTCCTGCTCGACTACCCGGAGGAGATCTCGCCGCTCGCGAAGAAGAAGGCGGGCGAGCCCGGCATCGTCGAGCGCTTCGAGGTGTTCTTCGCTGGCTTCGAGATCGGCAACGCCTACTCGGAGCTGAACGACCCCATCGACCAGCGCCAGCGTTTCGAGCGGCAGGCGCGCCTTGCCGCCGCTGGCCTCGAAGAGGTGGAGACGCTCGATGAGGATTTTCTCGTCGCGCTCGAGCACGGCATGCCCCCCACCGGCGGATTCGGCATCGGCATCGACCGCCTGACCATGATCCTCACAGGCCAGACCTCCATCCGTGAAGTCATCCTGTTCCCGCAGCTCAGAAGGAAGGATGCGTGATGAGCGAAGAACCCCGCACCGACCCGGAGGCGCTGGCCCGCCGCCAGGCGATCATCGCCGGCTACGGCATGGGCGCGGCCGTCTCGGCCATGATCTACCTCGGTCTGGAGCTGGACCTCTATGGCGCATTGCACGATGGCCCCGCTACCAGCGACGAGCTCGCCCGGCGCACCGGGCTCCGCGAGCGCTGGCTTCGCGAGTGGCTGTACGAGCAGGCGGCGGCCCGCATCATCGACTACGACGGCGCGACCGGGCGCTTCTCGATCTCGCCGGAGACGTGGCTGCTGCTGGGCGACCCCGACGAGTTGCGGTCGTTGCGCTCCAACTTCGCGGGCCTCACGTATCGCGTCGGCATGCTGGATGCGCTGAAGGACTCCTTTCGCAGTGGCCTTGGCATCCCCTGGGACGAGCGCGGTCCGCGCGCGGCCGAGGCGACCGAGGCGCTGTTCCGCAACTGGTACCGCAAGGTGCTCGTCCCTGTCGCCCTGCCCCGGCTCGATGATGTCGTGCCGAAGCTCGAGGCCGGCGCGCTCGTCGCCGATGTCGGCTGTGGCACGGGCCTCGCCGTCATCGAGATGGCGCGCGCCTTTCCGAAGTCGCACGTCCATGGCTACGACACCTCCGCCCAGGCGCTCGGACGCGCCAGCGAGCACCTGCGTGCCGCCGGCCTCACCAACGTCACCTTCCACGATGCAAGCGGCGATCCCCTGCCGGACGCACCCACGTACGATCTCGTCACCACGTTCGACTGCTTGCACGACATGACGCACCCGAACGACGCGGCCGCGGCCATCCGCCGCGCCATCAAGCCCGACGGCGCCTGGTTCATCGCCGACATCGACGGCGCGCCCACGTTCGAGGAGAATCTCGCGGCGAAACCCCTCGCGCCGATGCTCTACGCCATCTCCGTCATGTCCTGCCTGTCGTCGGCGCTGTCACAGGAAGGTGGCGCCGGCTATGGCACCCTGGGCCTGCCGGAGCCCGCGATGCGCGAGCTGGTGCGGCGCGCCGGCTTCTCGCGCTTCCGCCGCGTCGACCTGCCGCATCCCGTCAACGCCTACTACGAAGCCCGCGTCTAGCGACGATGCGACGGAGAAGCGATGGACCGCGCGCGATAGGGCAATATGGGCCTGGTTGCGGATCATACGCCGGCCCACGCCTGGTGGCCGACGGCCGGAACCGGCACCCGCAGGTAGCCGGATCAGCCGGGGCCGCGGCATCGCAATCGCCGTGGGCTGACGGGCGCGCTCAGCAGGCGCGGTTGCCCTCGAAGATCATCGTGTAGTAGATCTTGCCGTCCGGAGCGCGGGCCACGCCCGTGCCGAACCGCTCGTAGTGGCAGTTCAGGATGTTCTGCAAGTGTGGCGGGCTGTTCTTCCACATGACCACGGCCCGGTCCGCAGTCTGATCCCACGGGTAGTTGTTCCAGGCGATGTTCTCTCCGGCCCAGGCGTGTGGGACGCCGTTGGAGTCCATGAGGCAGACGAAGTTGCAGCCGTTCGGCGGGTTGTGGCTGAAGTAGCCGCGCGCGGCCATGTCGCGGCTCCGGATGCGCGCGATCTCGACGAGCCGGGCATCGGCCTGGAGCGGCGGCAAGCCGCGCTCGGCGCGGATGCCGTTGATGCCGTCGTACGTCTTCAGCTCCGCAAGTTGCTCGGGCGAGCAGGCGGACGCCAGCGCCGCAAAGGCGAGCCCGGCGAGCGCGAGAAGCGGCAGCAGCAGGCGGTTCGCCCTCATGGTCCTACCTCTCCGATTCCCCTACGTGAGAATCATCGGCAGGCCGAGGGCGGACTGAGGGGGGTCTTAGGGGTGCCGTCGATGAGACGGAGGGATACGTGTTCGTCCGGGCCGCCCTGCCACTCAATACGCATTCCTTGCCAGATACTCGCGGCATGCGGAGAAGGGAGGGCCCCCTCCGGCTGCCCTGTACTGGAAGCGGATCTGTCTCGTCAGGCGGGTGCGAGCCGGCCCACTCCGCCGGCCGCACCTACCCTACACGATGCTCTCCGGGGATGTGAACCCCTTCCGGCAGGGAACTCACGGCTGGTCCGGAATCGTTATCCGGCAGTCGACGGCTTACCCGATGAAGTTCGCTTATGTTCTGTTGACAACGACCGACGACTCGACTCGACATAGCACCGGCTCGCGGTCGATCTCGCTGCGGATGGCAGTGACAATGGGGCATGTCGCGCGCCGCACGCGCCCCGTTACGCATCGACCTCGCCGGCGGCTGGACCGATGTGCCGGCCTTCGCCGACGCGGAGGGCGGCGCCGTCGTCAACGTCACCATCGACAAGTACGTGCGCGGCACGCTCCGTGACGATGGGTCGGTGGCGTTCGAGCACGACGTCCGCGTCGCTGGCCTCGGCTCGTCGGCGTGCGAGCACGTGATCGCCGAGGCGCTGCGCAACCCCGACGCGGACCTGGACGAGATCGCCGAGGCGGCTTACGCGGCGGAGTCGGCGGAGGGCGTGCTCGGCGGGCGGCAGGACCAGTACGCCGCCTGTTACGGCGGGCTCAGCTACATGACGTTCGGTGCGGCAAGCGCGCCCGGCGGCCCGGTCCGCATCGAACGACTGGAGATGCCGGAAGCGCACCTCGCCGCGCTCCAGCAGCGCCTCGTCCTCGTGGACAGCGGGGTGGACCGGCTCTCCGGTGAGATCCACCAGGCCGTCTGGTCCGCGTACGCGCGAAAGGACATCGCCGTGGTCGGCGCCCTGCTGGCGCTGAAGCACGCGGCGAAGGCGATGCGCGACGCCATCGTGGGCAGCGATTTCGGCGGCATCAAGCAGGTGATGAATGAGAACTGGTACCAGCAGAAGCGCCTGCACCCCTCCGTGACCAACGAGCGCGTCGAGGAGGTGTTCGAGCTGGCGCTGCGCAGCGGGGCGACGGCTGGCAAGGCGTGCGGCGCCGGCGGTGGAGGCGCGCTCGTGTTCTACGCCTCGTCGGCGGGCGATCTTTCGCGGCTCCGGCAGACGCTTGCCAGCGCGGGGCTGACGATAGTTGACGTCGCATTTAACGCGACGGGACTCGAAGATCTCGGGCCGTGAGGCGGGAATGCGGCGCTGCCCGTTCACAGCCTGACCGGTCGGTTTGCAATGGCCGCTTGATCTCTGACTGGTCTTCATGGGCGATGCCGTTATGCGTTGTCATGCAGCCGTTCAATTCCATGCGATTCGATTGCCCGCGATGTTATGCGGTGTTAGACTCGCCGGGACTCACGTACGTCAATCAACAAAAGGCTGAGGTATCCCAATGTCTGCGGCGACCCGCACGTCTAAAACGGAAAATTCAACGCCGATCCATCAGCGGATGTCGCCGTGGGTGCTAGTGACTGAGATCTACTGGATGTCGTATAAGCTCCTCGAGCGGCGCTTCTATCACCTGGGCGTATCCGCATCCCAGGCGCGCGTGCTCGGTGTGCTGCACTTCTCCAAGGAGCCGATCAAGCCGTCACTCGTGGCCACGCTGCTCTTCCAGGAGACGCAGAGCATCACCGGCATCCTCCACCGCATCGAGTCGCGCGGCTGGGTGCGTCGCCTGCCCGACCCGAACGACCGCCGCGCCGTCGGCCTCGAGCTGACCGACAAGGGCCGTGAGATCACGGCGGAGATCGTCAAGATCTCCGAGGAGCTCTACGAGGAGATGTTCGGCAACGTCCTCACAGCGAGCGAGAAGAAGCAGATCGAATCGGCGCTGCGCAAGGTGCGGTCGAATGGCTTCAAGCTGCCGGAGACCGACTTCAAGCTCCGCCGCGCGCAGCAGTACGCCATCTGGCGCGACTGACCCGCACCGCAACGTGCATGCGCGCAGAAGTCCGGCTCAGCGGCCGGACTTCTTCTTTGGCGGCGCGTCCGACGCCTGCATCTCGCGCGCGACGATAGCGTCCGCCGCCTCGATCACGCGCCGCGCCTGGCGCAGCACCGCGTCGTCCACCATCCGGCCGTCGAGCCGCATCGCCCCGCGGCCGCGCGCGCTCCGTGATGTCTCGGCGACGATCCGCCGTGCTGCCGCCACGTCGTCCGCGCTCGGCGAGAACGCATCGTTCACCGTCGCCACCTGGCCGGGGTGGATGACGTATTTGCCGCTGAATCCCATCGCCCGCGCGCGCCCTGCGTCAGCCCGCAAGCCCGTGTCGTCGTCCAGCGCCGTCCACGGCGTGTCGATGGCGAAGATGCCCAGCGCGGCAGCGACCGTCACGACGGTGTAGCGCAGGTGCGCGATCGCGATGCCGTCCGCATCACGCGGGACGCCCAACGATGCGCAGTAGTCCTCGGCGCCGATAGACAGCCCGTCGACGCGGTCAATCGCTGTTGCGATGTCCTGGCACCGCAGCAGCCCGGCTGGCGACTCGATCAGCGGGACGACCCGCACGTCGCCCGGCCGCACGCCGTTGCGCACCTCCGCTTCGCGCAGGAGCACGTCGAGGTCGCGCAGGTCCTGCGGCCGCTCCGTCTTCGGATGCACGACGCCCGCCAGGCCGGGCCGCACGACCGCCATCAGGTCGTTGCGCGCGAGCCCGCTGTGGACGTTGTTGACGCGCACGAACAGTCGCGGCGGCAACTGCGCCAGCGTGCCGATGCTTGAGCGGACGAGGCGGCGCGCGTCCGCCTTCTCCTCGCGCGCGACGGCATCCTCCAGGTCGATGACGATGACGTCGGCGCCCGATGACGGGGCGCGCCGCAACATGCGCTCGCGGTTGCCCGGGACGAAGAGGAGGGTGCGGACGAGCATGGCTGGGAGTCCTCGGTGGTTCGCTTGCCTGGATTATGACGGCTTGACGGCGCTGGTGGCGCGCGCAAACCGTATGGGGTTTCTGGCCGCGCAGGTCGGGGCTATGCCGGATGGCGAGCCGGCCAGCATGCGACGAGCATGAGATCGCAACCTGTCCGGCCGTCCGCGACCGCGGAACCGTGCGGCGCATGACCGCGTCCGGGGTCGAGCTGGTGCCGGACTCTTGACAGCTACCGCTCACTGATGTACCAAGAAGCGCAGGTTTAGACCCCACGCCCACGGCGCGTCTTCTCCCGGCGCCGAGCAACTCCCACAATCCCGGCACTTACCGGTCCGACAAGGACGCCGACCGTGCGCGTGGGCAGGAGTTGCGCACATCCACCCATCGCAGTGACGCGCCAGAGCAGCAGGCAGGCCCAGAGGTCCACAATGGCAGTACGAGAACGACGACGGTCCCAGCGCGGCGGCGGCGGTGTGCGCGATCGGCTCCCGCGTGAGATACGCGAGGACGAGCTGGACCAGCCGCTGACGCCCGAGGAGCGCGAGAACGCGCTGATGACGGGCGGGATCCTCGAGATCGTCGACGACGGCTATGGATTCCTCCGCGGCGATACGCTGCTGCCCGGCCACAACGACGTCTACGTCAGCCAGTCGCAGATCCGCCGCTTCGGCCTGCGCACCGGCGACTATGTGCGCGGCCAGGTGCGCTCGCCCAAGGACGGCGAGAAATACTACGGCCTCCTGCGGGTCGATGACGTGAACGGGCTTGAGCCGGAGGTGGCGAAGGCGCGCCCGCACTTCGAGGACCTCACGGCCATTTTCCCCAACCAGCTCATCGACCTCGAAGTGCCCGGCGCGGCGGACCTCTCCGGGCGTCTCATCAACCTCATCTCGCCGATCGGCCGGGGACAGCGCGGGCTCATCGTCTCGCCGCCCAAGGCCGGCAAGACGTTTCTGCTCAAGGCCATCGCCGCCGGCATCGCCGCCAACTACCCGGACGACATCCACATGATGGTCGCCCTCATCGGCGAGCGCCCGGAGGAAGTGACGGACATGAAGCGCTCCGTCCGCGGTGAAGTCGTCGCGTCGACCTTCGACGAGCCGGTGGAGGACCACACGCGTGTCGCCGAGATGGCGCTGGAGCGCGCGAAGCGCCTCGTCGAGGGGGGCAAGGACGTCGTCATCCTGCTGGACTCCATCACGCGCCTCACGCGCGCGTACAACCTGGCGATGCCGCCCAGTGGCCGCACGCTCACCGGTGGTATGGACCCGGTGGCGCTCTACCCGCCCAAGCGCTTCTTCGGCGCCGCGCGCAACTGCGAGGAGGGCGGCAGCCTCACCGTCATTGCGACCTGCCTCATCGACACCGGCAGCCGCATGGACGAGGTGATCTTCGAGGAGTTCAAGGGGACCGGTAACCAGGAGCTGCGGCTCGACCGCCGGCTCGCCGAGCGCCGCGTCTTCCCGGCCATCGACATCGCCGGCAGCAGCACGCGCCGCGAAGAGCTGCTGATGGACGAGGCGACGCTGCGCCAGGTCTGGCTCATGCGCCGGATGACCTCGATGATCGCCGCCAACGCCTCCAACCCCTCGGAAGCGACGGAGCGCCTGCTGGAGCGCCTCTCCCGCACAAGCAACAACGCGGAGTTCCTCGCCACGCTCTCCAAGACCGAGGTGTAGCGCGCGTCCGCGCCCGGCCGTTAGAAGCACGACAGCGCGTCGCAACACGCGCTCTCCTCGCCATCGCGGCTCGGCGCCCGCCCGTCACGGCACCGGCTTCGTGATCGCCGCCAGGTAATGCGTCCGCAGCAGCGGTATCGCCTCCAGCGCCGCGGCGAGCGTGAAGGAACGCCGCGCGACGCGCCTGCCGATCGGCGGGGCCAGCGTCACCCGCCGCGCGTCGACATCGCAGCCTGCGAACAGCGCCCGCAGCTCCGCCAGGCCAACGCCGCGCGTGTCGCGGTTCCCCGGGTTCCAGGTGAAGTCGTACCAGACGATGACGCCCCCCGGCCGTACCACGCGTACCGCCTCGGACGCGACCACGCGGCGCACCGCCTGGTCCAGGATCGACGAGACGACCGTGAACAGCACTGCCACGTCGAAGGAGGCGTCGCGATATGGCAGCCGCGTCGCGTCCCCCTGCGTCACCGCGATCGCCGGGTTCGCCGCCCGCGCCGCCTCCACGCGTTCCGCCAGCAGGTCAACGCCGGCGAGGTCACGTGGCCGCGCGCCCAGCCGCTGCAGGTCCCGCAGCACGGCGCCGTTGCCGCAACCGACGTCCAGGATGCGCCGGCCCGTCAGTGGCAGCAGCTCGTGCCGCCGTAGCAGCTCCACGAGCGCGCGCTCCCGGCGCTGGAACAGGTAGAGGTTCGCCGGGTCCGTCAGCCCGTAACGGTCGTCCGCGCCCTGCTCCGCCCGGCGTGCGTAGGCCGCGCGGACGCGCTCCGCCTCCACGTGCGCGGGTCCCCGCTCC
The DNA here is from genome assembly GCA_035583735.1 of Dehalococcoidia bacterium. GTDB lineage: Bacteria > Chloroflexota > Dehalococcoidia > DSTF01 > JACRBR01 > DATMAH01. The sequence continues at coordinate 11,508 of DATMAH010000109.1, read as the reverse complement.
GTCATGCAGGCGATTCTAACGGGTGAGGTGGCTGACGCGCGGTTCACCGGTTATGAGGTTGATACGAGGCGGCCCCGTGGCTTTCTCTCGCCAGCGCGCTGGGCCGGTAGCTTGCAGGTGATTTCTCTCCGCGTTGACACGCGTGGCGCGCTCAGGCGCCGCCCGCAGATGGCGAGGTGCTCCGGTGGAAGGAACGACGGCGGGCGCGGTGGCCGTACTCGACGATGACCTGCGCTTCCTGAGGATGGTTGAGCGGATGCTCCAGGGGCATGGGCTGCGCATGCAGCCGGTGACGACGCCAGACCCGGACGACGCCGTCCGCGTCGTCGAGCAGAGCGACGCCAGCGCCGCCCTCATCGACATCTACATGTACGGCGAGGCCGCGGGCTTTAGCGTCATCGACCGGCTACGCGCGAACCCCGCCACTGCCGGCATCCCTATCATCGTTACCAGCGCCGCTCGCCGCGAGATCGCGCGCAACCGCGAATTTCTGCGCGCCGCCCGCTGCGCCGTGCTCCAGAAGCCCTTCGGTATGGACGACCTTCTCTGCTGCGTGGACCGCGCGATCGCCGGCGAGGACATCGCCAGCGCCATCGTCGATATCACCAGCGAGCGGCAGCCTCGTCTCCCAAGCGCGGGCAACGAGTACGCCGGGGCATAAGGCAAGGCACGCGCCCGGCGCGCTCAGCGCGTCCGCTGCCGTTCCACCGCCGAGACGATGCGATCGCGGAACATATCGACGCCGAAGTCCATGCTCCACGGCATGATGTCGTTCCAGCGTGACATCAGCGATTCGGCGATGCCGATGAAGACCTCCGGCTGCCGCCACCGCACGCCCCGGAGGACCGCCTGCCCGACCTGCTCCGCCGTCGCCACCGATACCGCCAGGCCGTCCAGCTCGACGTTCTCGAGCATGTCCGTCGCCGTCAGCCCCGGGTACACCGCCATCACGTGCACGCCGTCGCGCGAGACTTCGCGCCGCAGCGCCTCGCTGAAGCCGCGCATGGCGTACTTGCTGGCGCAGTAGGTCGCGTAGTACGGCAGCCCGATCCGTCCCGCCACCGACGAGATGTTGACGATTGTGCCGGTTCCCGCTCCCCGCATGTGCGGCAGCGCCAGTTGTGAGACGCGGATCGGCGCCCACACGTTCACGCCCACCATGCGCGCGATGTCATCCGCATCGGTCTCGTCCAGCCGCCCGCCCGCCACGACGCCGGCGTTGTTCACCAGCACGTCGATACGGCCGTAGGCGGCGATGGCGTGCCCGACGAGCCGCTTGAGGTCCTCCTCCTTCGCCACGTCGCAGTGGATGGTCTCCGCCCGTCCGCCTGCGTTGCGCACCTCCCCCGCCGCCGTCTCCAGCGCATCCATCCGCCGTCCGGCCAGGAGCGTGACCGCGCCCTCCGCCCCGAACTCGATCGCGGTGGCGCGGCCAATGCCGCGGCCGCCGCCGGTGATGATGACGACGTGGTCCTTGAACGCCTCGGTCATGTCTGGGACTCCATTCGGGCCGCGGGTGTACGGGTGATCGTGGCGGTGTGCGCACGCGAAGTCAACCGCCCGGTGCGGCGCACGAGCTTCCTCGGCTCCAGGAGAGCGGGTACGCTGCCGCGCGATGGTGCTGAGCGACCGGACGATCAAGGAGGAGCTCGCCAAGGGCCGCCTCCGCATCGACCCCATTGACCCCGACGCCGACATCCAGCCGGCCAGCGTCGACGTCCACCTTGACCGCGCGTTTCGCGTCTTCAAGGTCAGCGGCGCGCCCTATATCGACCTTCGCAAGCCCATGGACGACCTCACCGAAGAGGTCACCATCGATGACGGGCGGCCGTTCTTCATCCACCCCGGCGAGTTCGTCCTCGCCAGCACGCTGCAGGTGGTGACGCTGCCGGACGACATCCTCGCCCAGGTCGAGGGGAAGTCATCGCTCGGCCGCATCGGCCTCCTCATCCACGCCACCGCGGGCTTCGTCGACCCCGGCTGGCACGGCAAGCTCACGCTGGAGCTGTCGAACGTCGCCAAGATGCCCATCGCTCTCTACTACGGCATGAAGATCGGCCAGCTCAGTTTCTTGCGGATGTCGACCCCGGTCGACCGCCCCTACGGCAGCCCCGGCCTGAAGAGCAAGTACCAGGGCCAGATGTCGCCCACGCCCAGCCGCGCCCACACGGAGTTCGGCCCCGACGGCGAGCGCCGGTGAGCGACGGTCCGCCCCCATACCGCGCCGTCATCTTCGACATGGACGGCGTGGTGACGGACAGCGAGCCAGCGTTCTTCGCCGCCATCAACGACATCCTCTCCCGCTATGGCCACAGCATCTCCGCGGAGGAGTACGCGCCGAACATCGGCAGCTCCGCGCCCGCGACGTGGACGGCGATGATCGAGCGCTTCAGCCTCCCCGTCGCTCTCGGCGCCATCATCGAGGAGTACGAGGGCCCGCTGATGGAGCGCCTCCGGCAGCCGCGCCCCGCGCTCCCCGGCGCGCGCGAGCTGGTCGAACGGCTGCGCGCGGCGTCCGTGCCCGTCGCGCTCTGCACGGCGTCGTACCGGCGCTGGGCCGACGCCATCCTCGCCGCCGCCGGCCTCGAAGGCCTGTTCGACGTCATCTCCTCGGCCGACCTCGTCGAGCGCACGAAGCCGGACCCGGAGCCGTACCGCCTCGCCGCATCGATGCTGGGCCTCCAGCCGCGGCAGTGCGTCGCGATCGAGGACAGCGCGAACGGCCTGGCCTCCGCGATCGCCGCGGGATGCTGCGTCGTCCAGCTCCGCGCGACGGAGACGGCCGCCGCGCCCATGCCAGGCGTCGATCACGTCATCTCGTCGCTCGACGAGTTCCCGCTGGCGCTGGTGGTGCCGTCGTGAGCGCGCGGGGGTAGGCTGTAGGCATGGATCTGCGGTTCGAAGGCGTCGCCGTCTACTCCGTCGCCGACACCGAGGAGGCGGCGCACTTCTTCGAGCACATCCTCGGCCTCCACGCGATTGGCGATGAAGGCGAATTGCGCTTCTACGGCCTGAACGAGGGCGCGACGCTGGCGGTCGACGTGCGGGGCACGGAAGCCGGGCAGCCGCCCTATCTCGTCTTCAGCGCCGATGACATCAACGCCGCCGCGGAGCACTTCCTGGAGCGCGGCTGCGTCGTCCGCGAATTGCCATGGGCGACGGGCGCCGGCTTCCTCGCCCGCTCGCCCGAGGGCCACACCGTCGCCGTCGTCGCTGCGGAGGCGCTGGAAGGGGAGTAAGCGTCCCGCCTGGCCGCGCGACTGGCCGAGTAGCGCCTGCGGCGCGGGCCGCTTTGAACCTTGTTGCGCGCCCGCTGCGACTGCGACGTCGCGGAGCCGTTCATCACGGCACGCTGGTACGAGCCGCCCGGCGCGGGGAAACGCAGCCACCACGTCGGCGGCCCCCCGAGATGCGCCTAACGACGACGGTAGCAACAGAGGGCGACATTGCCGCGATGAAGGATTGCATGGATTCGAGCCGGCGAAGAGCTCTCAGCGTGCGGACGATTTGAGCCATCCGTCGATTGGCCGCTTGGCTTCCTCCTGGCTTGCGACGTCGCCTCGGTCCGCTTCCTCGGCGCGGGGATAACTTCAGCCTTGAAAGCAAGCTCCGGCGGGATAGGCGTCGACGGACAGCTCGTCGGACGACTGGTCGGCAGGTCACGAGTCCAGACCTTTGTTGTTAGACGATGTTGTTGACGATGAAGCGCGGCTTACCGCATGGCATGCGTCGGTGAACGTCCATGGACGGCGAGCGGAGCTGGACGCATAGCATCGCGGTGTGCGCGCGGCCGAGGATGGCCGCACAACTGGACGGCGGATATGCTGCTTCACAACCCACGCCGCATAGCTCCGAGGCAGGACCATGGACTTCCAGCTTTCCGAACAGCACCGCCTCATCCAGGAGACGGCGCGCCGCATCGCGAAGGAGAAGATCGCGCCGCGCGCCGCCGAGCTGGACGAGACGGGCGAGTATCCGCACGACATCTTCCAGGCGTTCAAGGAGACCGGTCTCACCGGCCTGACCATCCCGCAGGAGTACGGCGGCAGCGGCGCCGGCATGCTCGCCCTCGCCCTCGCCGTCGAGGAGGCGGCGAAATACTGCTGCGCGTCCGGCCTCATGCTGCTGCTCTCGGCCCTGCCGTCGCAGCCGGTGATGATCGGCGGCGACGACCGGCAGAAGAAGTGGATTGGCGAAGGGATCGCCAGCGGCAGCCTCAAGGGCGCGTTCTGCCTCACGGAGCCCAACCACGGCTCGGACGCGGCGGACCTGGAGACGCGCGCCGTGCGCGACGGTGACGACTACATCATCAACGGCGAGAAGATGTACATCTCCGGCGGCACCGTCGCCGACTATGTCGTCTGCTTCGCCCGCACGAACGGCACACCCGGCCCGAAGGGCATCTCCGCCTTCATCGTCGAGTCGAAGACGCCCGGCTTCAAGGTCGCCGGCACCGACCGCAAGATGGGCGTGCGCGGCGTGCCGACGGCCGACATCGTCTTCGAGGACGTGCGCGTCCCGCGGGAGAACCTCATCGGCGGGCAGGAGGGCGCCGGCTTCAACCACGCCATGCTAACGCTGAACTCGTGCCGCCCGGTCGTCGGCGCGCGCGGCGTTGGCCTCGCCGAGGGGGCGATGACGTATGCGCTGGAGTTCGCGCGCCAGCGGCTGGCGTTCGGCAAGCCGCTGACGGACCTGCAGGCGATCCAGTTCATGTTCGCCGACATGGCGATCCAGATCGAGGCGGCGCGCCAGCTCGTCTACCATGCCGCGTGGCGCGTCGACCAGGGCAAGTACCAGCGCCAGGACGCCGCCTACCTGTCCATCGCCAAGGCGTACGCGACGGAGACGGCGGTGAAGGTGTCGAGCGACGCGCTGCAGGTGCTGGGCGCGCAGGGCTACATGATGGACCACCCGCTCGAACGCCACTACCGCGACGCGCGTCAGCTCATGATCGTCGAGGGCACGTCGCAGATCCAACGCGTCGTCATCGCCCGCGCCCTCATCGAGCGGGAGCTGGTGTACCCGTAGCGAGTGCTAATGGTCGCTGGGCGCCGGTGCCGTCATTCTGAGCGCCAGCGAAGAATCTACGCCGTGCGCCGCGTGCGCATCATGCCAGCGCCGTCCTTTACGCCCCTGAGGAGCGACACCTGCGGTAGCTCGGCGCCCGCTATGAGGTGGCGCTGTACCTCGGGAGCATGACGCCGGGTCCAAAGAAAGGCGGTGCCGCATGCCCACCATCACGCCTCACCTATGGTTCGACAACGAGGCCGAAGAGGCCGCCCACTTCTACACCTCCGTCTTCCCCAACTCGAGCATCACCGGCATCACCCACTACCCCGAGGCAGCCACCGAGGTCTCCGGCAAGCCCGCAGATAGCGTGCTCACGGTGGACTTCGAGATCGACGGCCAGCCGTTCGTCGCCCTCAACGGCGGGCCCAACTTCAAGTTCAACGAATCGATCTCGTTCATGATCCCGTGCAAGGATCAGGCCGAAGTGGACTACTTCTGGGAGAAGCTCACGGCCGGCGGCGAGGAGTCGCAGTGCGGCTGGCTGAAGGACCGCTTCGGCGTCTCGTGGCAGGTCGTGCCCGAGCGCCTCAACGAGCTCCTGGCGGACGCCGACCAGCGGAAGGCCGAAGCGGTCACCACGGCCTTCGTGCCGATGAAGAAGCTTGAAATCGACGTGCTGGAGCGCGCCTACGCCGACGCGTGAAGCGCTGAGCGGCAGAGCGCCGCGGCATGACGATCCTGCGGCTGGCCGCCGAAGCGTAGCGCTGACACACTGGCCCTATGCGGCTCTCGATCATCGGCCAGGCGGCGTTCGGGGAGGCCGTGCTGCGCGCGCTGCGCGACGACGCTAACGAGATCGTTGCCGTCTCGTCCGTGCCCGGCACGCCGGAGCGGCCGGACCCGCTCTGGAAGGCCGCGGAGGACGCCGGCATCCCCGTCTTCCCGACCGGCCGCCTCAAGCGCGACGACGTGTTGCACGCGTACGAGGCGACGCGGCCGGACCTTTGCGTGATGGCCTTCGTCACGCACATCCTGCCGGGGCGCGTGCTCGCCGCCCCGCGCCTGGGGTCGATCCAGTACCACCCGTCGCTGCTGCCGCGGCACCGCGGCCGCAGCGCCATGCACTGGGCCATCCGCATGGGCGAGACGAAGACCGGCGTCACCATCTTCTGGGTGGACGAGGGGATCGATACCGGGCCGGTGCTGCTCCAGCGCGAGTGCGAGATCGCGCCGGACGACACCGTCGGCTCGCTGTACTTCGACAAGGCGTTCCCGCTCGGCGTCGAGGCGCTGGTGGAGTCCGTCCGCCTCGTGCGCGACGGCAAGGCGCCACGGTTGCCGCAGGATGAGTCGCACGCGACGTACGAGCCGCCCGCGGAAGACGAGAACAGCGGCATCGCCTGGATGCGGCCCGCCCGGGAGATCTACAACCTGATCCGCGGCTCCAACCCGCAGCCCGGCGCCCATTGCGTCCTCTACGCTACGAAGGTCCGTGTCTTCGACTGCGCGCTGACCGAGACGGAGGAGTCGGCCGCCGCGCCGGGGACGGTGCTGCGGGTGCAGGACGGGCAGGTCGATATCGCGCTGATGGGGGGGATCCTGCACGCCAGGCGCCTGCAGCGCGACGGCGGCAAGAAGCTCGGCGCCGAGGAGTTCGCCGCCGAGATGGGCATCGAGATCGGCGACGGCTTCGAGGACGCCCGCCCGCTGGCGTAGCCACGGCGCGCGATCTGATCTCGGCGCCGCCGCTCCCTATACTGCCCCGGACATGGCAGGCGAGACGGCCGCGCAGCCGGCGAAGCGCATCATCTACCTCAACCGGCGCGTAGCCTTCATCGAGCCAGATCGCATCAACGTGCGTCCGGCCCTGGCCGCCGCCCTCTTCCCGCTGTTCGGCCTCCTGTTGGGCGTGGCCGCCTTCGCGTCGATAATCCTCTGGCTGGACCGGCTGCCGTTCGTGGTCGTCGGGCTGCTGCTGGTGGCGGCCGTCGTGCTGATCCCGCTGGCCGGCATCGGCTTCGTCTACGCCATCGCCGGGGCGAACGTCGTGTTCGAGCGGCAGAAGCAGTCCGGCGTCTGGCAGCAGGGGTTCTTGGGCATGGGCGTCGGCACGACCGAGCTGGTGCCGTTCTGGAAGGTGGACCACATCCGCATCGAAGAGGTCACGCGGGAGCGGCAGCGCGGCGAGCTGCAGGACGTCGCTCAGCTCGAGGTCGTGCTGGTGAAGGCGAGCGGCAAGCGCCTGCGCGTGGGCGACATCGTCGTGGCCCGCTCGATGGTCGCCCAGGGCCTCGCCGAGGTGACGGAGCTCGCCGCCGCCATCGCCGAGATGACCGGCAAGCCTCTCGTCGCGCCGAAGGTCGTCCGCCGCCCGCGCGACGCGTCCGGCGCTGCCGGTGTCCTCGCCGGCGGCGATGAGGGGGACACGTGACGCGCCCCGGGCCCGCCCCCGCGACCGGCGAGCTTCCGCACAAGCGCCCGCACGTCTCGATCGTTCTGCCCGCATACAACGAGGCGGAGCGGCTGCCCGCCGGCCTCGACCGCGTCATTGACTACTTGCGCACGCAACCGTATGGCAGCGAGGTGGTCGTGACCGACGATGGCAGCCGCGACGCGACGCCGGACATCGTGCGGGCGCGGGCCGCCACGGCCGAAGACCGGCCGCACGACGTGAGCGTGCGCCTGCTGCAGCACGCGCGCAACCAGGGCAAGGGCGCCGCCATCCGCACGGGCATGCTCGCCGCGGAGGGTGACTTCGTCTTCTTCATGGACGCCGACCTGGCGACACCGCCCGAGGAGATCGGCACGCTGCTCGGCGAGCTCGAGCGCGGCGCCGACATCGCGTCCGGGAGCCGCATCCAGCCCGACGGGAGCGACATGCGCGCCAGCCAGCCGTTTCAGCGCCGTCTCGTCGGCAAGGCGTTCACCATCATGCGCAAGGCGCTGCGCGTGCTCCCCGATATCGACGACACGCAGTGCCCGATGAAGGGATTCACCCGCGAGGCGGCACAGCAGGTGTTCCGGCGCCAGCGGCTGCGCGGCTGGATCTTCGATGCTGAGGTGCTCTACATCGCCCGCAGCCTCGGCTACCGCATCGTGGAGGTCCCGGTGCAGTGGCGCCACGTCGAGGGCTCCCGCCTGCGCGTCCGCCCGCACCAGGCATGGGAAATCCTGCGTGACCTGGTGCGGCTGCGGTTCTCGCGCGTCGACAGGTAGCACGGCCTGCCCCGGGGTGGGTTGAGACGGCCGGCTTGCCCCCGGCCGGGAGCCGCTCATCCTGACAGAATGCTGTCAGCAATCATCCTGTCGCGTCTGGCGCTCCTGACAACATGCTGGCAGCATGGCTGATCTACGATGCCGCTCCCGGACGGCCGACGTGAGGCCGCCGCAGCTCCAGGAGCATCGACATGAAGGTCAATTCACTGCTGGTGAACGTCACGAGCGAACAGCCTGAGCGGCTCATCGAGTTCTACCGCGACGTCGTTGGGCTGGCGCCCCGCCCGGACTCCGGCGAGGGGGCGCTCGATGCCGGCGGCGCCGTGCTGGCGTTCGACGGCCACAGCGAGACGAAGGGCAAGGCGAAGGAGCCGTCGCGCGTCCTCATCAACCTGATGGTCGACGACGCGAAGGCCGAGCGCGAGCGGCTCGAAGCCCGCGGCGTGCAGTTCATCCGCAGGGAGGGCCGCGAGTACTGGGGTGGCATCATCTCCACCTTCACCGACCCGGACGGCAACTACTGCCAGCTCATCGAGTACAGGCCGGAGTAACGGCATGGCGACGTGGCGGCAATTCGCGCAGGCCGAGCCCGAGATGTCCGCGCTCGGCCTGCGCCTGCTCGAACGGCACCACCTGGCGTACATCGCGACGGTCCGCCGCGACGGTTCGCCGCGGCTCCACCCCGTCGCGCCGTTCATCGCCGCCGGCGAGTTCGTCGTCGCCACCCCGCGGACGTCGCCGAAGGCAGACGATCAACTGCGCGACCCGCGCGTCGTCATCCACCTGCTGCCCGGCCCGGACGACGACGAGTTCATGATGCGCTGCCGCGCCCGTCCCGTGACCGGTGGGCCCGAGCGGACGCGCGTGCGTCAGAATGCCCCGCACTTCGTGAAGGACGACGACCACTGCTTCGCCTACGATCTCCTGGAGGTGATGACCGCGCATTGGGTCAACGTCGGGCGGCCGGGCACTTACCCCGCCCGCCGCACATGGGTGGCGCCATGAGCTGCCTGGTGCCCGCGGTGGACGCGCCCGCGCGCTCGCAGGCGGTGGTGCCCGCGGTGGACGCCCCCGCGTGCTGGCACGCCGGCGTGGCCGTCCAGGTCTTGCTCGCCGATGGCGAGCCCGTGCTGTTGCTTCGCCGCGCCATCACCAACTACTGCGAAGGCCGCCTGTTCGAGAGCTACGGCCGGGAGGACGATGAGACGCGCTGACCGGCTCTTCCAGCTCATTCAGCTCATGCGGCGGCGCAACGTCGCCACCGCCGCGTGGCTTGCGAACGAGCTGGAGGTCTCCGAACGCACCATCTACCGCGACATCCGCGACCTCGTCCTCTCCGGCGTGCCTATCGAGGGCGAGGCGGGCGTCGGCTACGTGCTGCGTCGCGGCTTCGACCTGCCGCCGCTGATGTTCAGCGAGGCCGAGATCGAGGCGATGGTGCTCGGGGCGCGCGTCGTCACGTCCTGGGGCGACCAGGGGCTCGCGCGCGCGGCGGAGGAGGCGCTCGCCCGGGTCGAGTCGGTGCTGCCGGACCGCCTCAAAGCGAAGGTGAACTCGACGCCCCTCTTTGCCCCGGGGTTCCACATCCCGGCCGAGGTGGCCGCCGCGCTCACCACCCTGCGCCACGCCATCGATAGTCACCGCAAGGTGCACCTCGTCTACGCCGACGCACAGGGCGCGGAGACGGAGCGCGATGTCCGGCCGCTGGGCCTCTTCTTCTGGGGCACCTCGTGGTCCCTCACCGGCTGGTGCGAGCTGCGCGAGGACTTCCGCAGCTTCCGCCTCGACCGCATCGTCGAGATGAAGCCGCTGCCGCTCCGCTTCGCCGACGAACGCGGCAAGACCCTCGATGACTTCTTCGCCCGCATGGGCGAGGACCACTGATCGCTGGTGACTGGTGACTGGTGACTGGTGACTGGTGACTGGTGACTGGGGATTGGTGACTGGTGACTGGTGACTGGTGGCTGGTGACTGGTGGCTGGGGAACAGCGCCATCGCTACGCGATGACATCGTCGATGGCAGCGAGTGCTGCTTCGTGGACCTCGTCGAACGGCTGGCCGGCGTCGAGGACTCGCCAGCGTTCCGTGTCTTCGGCGGCCAGCGTCAGGAAGCCCTCCCGCACGCGCGTGTGAAAGTCCAGCGCCTCGCGTTCGAAGTGGTTCTCGCCGCCGCCGTCGGCGCGCCGGCGCAGCCCCTCCTCCGGCGGGATGTCCAGTAGCAGGGTGAGGTGCGGCGCAAGCCCGCCGGTCGCGACGTCGTTCGCGCGTTCGACGACCTCGCGCGGGATGCCGCGCCCGAATCCCTGGTACGCGACCGATGACGCCGCGAACCGGTCGCACAGGACGATGGCGCCGCGTTCCAGCGCCGGCCGGACCACCTCCGCGACGAGCTGCGCGCGTGCCGCCTCGAACAGCAGCAGCTCTGCGACGGCGTCGCGCGGCTGCGGCATCAGGATGATCTCGCGGACCACTTCACCCAGCGGCGTGCCGCCCGGCTCGCGCGTCAGCACGACGTCGCGCCCGCGCGCGCGCAGGCTGTCGCCCAGCGCGTCGAGCAGACGCGACTTTCCCGCGCCATCGCCCCCCTCCAGCACGATGAACCGGCCGCGCTCGCTCATGCGCACGTCCTACGCGCTCCGTCATGCGCCGTCAAGCGCGCGGGCGTCAGCTAATGCGCAGCGTTGCGCCGACGCACGGGATCTCCGTGCTCAGCACCGGGTTACAGCTTCCTGCTTCCGTCCCCAGGCTGTCGCCTGAAACGGCCACCTCGGCGAATGAGAATGTCACGTCCCCCGCTGCTAGCGCCTGAAACTCAATCGTCGCGAGCACGTGGGTGCCCCCGGGGTGAACGTAGCCGAACGTGAAGCAGGAGAGGAATGCCTCGCCGACGTTCGGGTCCTTGTCGCCCAGGTTGCTGTCGGGGATGTCGTCAAGGTCACCGGCGGGCGCGGGGAGGCACTCCCACTGGGCCGCGGCGCCTCCCAGCGCATCGGCGTTCAGGTCCGGGTTGCGGTCAGTCGCCGGGCCGCCCGTGAACGTGGGCGAGAACACCTTCGTCTTGTCGTATCGCAGTGTGAAGTTGAAGTTCGCCACGCCCGGGCTGTTCGAGATGACGACGGCGGCGCGGATCACGTCCCCCACGCGCACGTCCCGGGTGGACTGGATGCCCGGGGTCGACGCATCGAGGTCCAGCAGGATCTCGACGCCCGATGTCTGCGGCTGCGGCGGCGCGATCTCCGTCGGGTCCACCTGCGGCGTGACGCCGGCCGGCGGCGGCGG